>NZ_QRHS01000009.1:67853-124780 GCF_003470905.1 Roseburia sp. AM23-20 | reverse complement strand
CAATAATCTCTTCCGCATATTTTTCTCTATTCAGCATCTTTCTTCTCCTTCCCGTACCGTAACTGATACGGCACTTCTCTGAATCTTTTCAACGCATCCTGGTCCGGGTGCTTTGTCGGAATTGACAAGTTATTATTCATTTTTCCGATAATTGTGCGGCGTTTCTTACCTTCTTTCCACATTTATACCTCCCCGCTCCTTTCATCACGGCCACGATCTCCCGATATTCTCTTTCCCTCTTGGAAATTTCTCGATCAAGTACATCCAACCGTCTAAACAGTGCCGCCGTGTACTCTTCGTCCGTCAGCTCCGTTGTTCTTTTCTTACCTTTTGCTGCAAGTGGCAACCGTACCTGTTCGCCGTTATGCATCAGGATCTTGATGATCTCCAATCGCGGCACACAATTTAAATCTGCTAAAATCTGCAACTGGCTTGCTCTGTCCTTTGCGCTGCGGTACTGCCTGCAAATTTCTCCCTCCGTCATATTCACTTCAACCACCTCCCGGTTGTGAATTTAGCACCTGTTTTTCTAATTCGTCATAGTCATACTGACGATGATTAATATTACTAAAAGCATTGCTTTTGCCCTTATGCCCTGTTGCTTTGCCAGGCACATAGTTCTCATCCAGATAATCTACATAGCCACTGTTAAAAAATGTGCTCCCGTACTGTGCTTTCCGCCAGTCGGCGTCCTTCTGCAATTCAAGACTGTAGCGGTCAATCGCTTTAACAAGCCTATCTTCCCCGATTGCAAGTAGCCGTTTCTTTTGGGTATCCGATACCTGTCCTTTGCCTTTTTTGTTCGGATATGCTTTCCACAGACGTTCGAACAACGCTTTGGCATCCGCCAAAGTATTTTTATTATTATCATTAACATTTACAGTAACATTAACATTATCAGTAATAGGGTTATTTTGCTTTTCAGAAAAACCATTTGCTTTTTTTGCTTTCTCTTGTTTTTGTGAAATATCTTTTGTTTTTGGTCTGCCGCCAAGTTTTCCGGCTTCCCGACGTTTCTCAATCTTCTCCAGATATGCGGCAGTGTCACGATCTATCCTTGATTTGATAAAGCTGAATGCCATATTGGTCATGCCGTCCATTTCCGGCAGTTCATCCCCTGACGCGTAACACAATACTGCCGTCAGGAGTGCTCCGCGCTGTTCCATCGTAAGCAGTTTTATATGTTCCAGATACTCCGCATACAGGACAAAGCTGCTCTTTTCATCCGTCAAGACATCACCCCGTTTCCAAGTCCTTAAGAAGCTCTCTCAGTGACATTTTTGCCTGCGCCTGTGTAAGTTCCGTAATGGTCACTTCAATCCTCGGATTGTCCTTATCCACGTTCGTATCAAAGTAAAAATGTGGTATATATTTCTGACCATCATCTTTGATCACCCATGCTTTTTTCAAGCTGTCCTGTACGAACTTGGCAGCGCAGGATAAAATATTATCATTATCCCTGCGGCGGTCTTTTTCATAAAACTGATAGTAGATCAGAACCGGATCCGTGATATGTACACCGGGAAGTTGCTGCCTTATATACCAGATGATAGATTCCTCACTTTTCTTTTTCATCCGTCCGCCTTTGCGTGGATTCGTCCGGTTTGCGGCTGTATAGTCATTTAAACCATCCAACCGTCCCGGAATCGTAAATTTATACTCCATTGACACCACCCATTCCCGCATTACAGCTTCTTATTTCAAGGATTGTATTATTACTTGGATTCCATCCTTCGACATATTCAACAGCTTCCTGGTATCTCTTGGTTGGAATATTGTTTCTGGAATTGACTCTGAAATAATCCTGAATATCATGATTACACTCAGAAAACACCTTTTTGCTCATTTCCTTATACGCCAGTGCTTTTTTACCACCAAGAACCTCAATCACTCTTTTATTTACAGTTTTCTTTAATTCCTGCTGCTGTTCATAATCAATGGTCATGGTATTTTCAAGATGCGTGATTCTCTCTTCGTGACCATCAATCATACCAAGCTGTACACGCATCATTTCCTGTGGCGTCATCGGTTTTTGATAGGTGCCGGTTCTTCTGATCTGTGGCAGCACTTCCGATGTTACCCAATGTTTAAATCTTTTTGCTGAATCAAGTTTGCTGCCGAAAATCAATGCATATAAACCAGACTCATTTATAATGACCTGATTTGGGTTTCCTCTCCTTTTTCCGTCGGAAATCACGACGGTATTCTTATCCTCATCCATAACATGTGTCGCAAGCGCATCTCTCGTATTTGAATAACCAAGTGCTTCTGCAACGTCTTTCCCAACAAACCACGGCTCTCCATCTATGGCAGCTGTCCGGATTTCTCCAAACTCTCTATTCTTAAAAATCTCTAACTGGTTCAATAACTTCTCCTTTCCCTCCGGCACCCATCGGCACCGGAGATCACGGCTCTTAATAATACTGTGATATATTATTCTGCATGAACTGTTTCTTTTGCCTGCCGGCAGGTGTTTCAACCCTATAAATCTTTTACAATAATCCCGTACACCTTATAGGCTTCACGGAACCGGATCACTCCCATCTGATGTGCTATGGTGTGGTGCATCCGGCAAAGGCAGATTTTCTTATAATTTGAATCATCAACCTTCCGCCTGTCATTCCCCATTCCAATGGCATCCTCATGATGTATTTCTCCATCCCTGCCGCATATGGCACATTTCTTATGCATCAGGCAATAATATAAATACCTTCCAATATCATCTGTCCGATTTATGGCATTGTCAGAAAGCGGTATGCCATTCTCTAAAGCAAATTCCAGAATTGTGTTGATAAATTCCCTTGCCGTGTCCATAGAACAGTTTGACAAGCTGAATTTTGAATCTCCCGTGCGGATCATGTGTTCATATTTCAGAAGCTCCTTCATTTCTTCCGGCAGATAGCCTGTCCAATCAGCAATGTCCCTGATCGTGGCGTATGCTTTTTTTCTTTGCTCTGCAGATATATGCCTGCCATCATCAAACCGAATCTCGGCGTTTTGAATTTTCTTTCTGCGGAGCATATCTCCAAGTTTCATCCCGGATATGGAAATCACTAAATCAGTACCATCTTTATTTTCCCTGTACTGTTTAATGCCTACCTGTGCATACATCACTCATCACCATATCTCTCTTTTAATGCATTAAGCATATTTCCAGCATTTGCCGCAGTAAGATCACCCCAGGTTGTATTATTCATTTTCAACCAACACTCTGCATTGATCTTGTGCTTCTTACATAAACTTTTTATCGTAGTTATCTGTGCTGTGGATGCTTTTTCATCTTCTAGCGGAATGGCATTACTAAATGGCTGCATTTCCTCTTTGAGCCATAAATTAAATCCCAGTCCGGTATTAATTGCAACGCACTTAACAAATGCCCTGCACATGCTGTTCCATACTCTCTGCTGACTCATGGAGTTGTCTTTTACTGGATTTGGACCATTCATTACGGGTGTCTGCATTTCATACTCTTTATCATCAATTACAACCTTTATTCTGGTTTCATAGCATCTGTTTGTATTACCTTTTGTATCCGTAAAAACCGTATCTACCATACGCAGGCTGCTTCCTGTTTTTTCATCCGGTATCGGATCCCACCGGACGATTTTTGCACCATTCTCATGCAATAAAGCAATGCATTTCGCCCAATTAAGATAGGTAAGTCCGTCACGTTCTTCACAATATGGTCTTACATCGATCTGTCTCATTTCCTCATAACTTTTCAGTGCCAAAATTATCCCTCCTAATCCTCGATATATACTCTCATATCATCCAAACAGCGGTCACAGTAATAATTCCCTCTGATCTGTACTGCGGAATCTTCCTGTATTGCCTCCCCACAACAGATACATTTGGGTCTGCCTACTAGCCATTGTTCCTGATCCGCATCTCGCTGTCTGAATAAATCATAATTATCTGGTACAATCTCATTCATGACTCTTCACCACATCTTCACCGAAATACTTTTTCATTTCCAAGTCACTGGCATATGCACATATTTCCGTTTTTTTGTAAAAGAAACTCAAGCGAGTACCTATATATGCTTCTGGTTCTTTTCCAACAGAAACCTGTCTCTCAAAATATTCTGCATATTCCATAAATTCTTTGGTGGAATAGATTAAAATTGAACATTCTTCCAAGGCTGAACAATATGCATGCAGTTTATACTGCTGCTGTAGAAGATCTTTTCTTGCCGCGATAAGTTTTTCCAAAGCTACCGCTTTCATCTCAATACTTGCATTCACTTATAAATTCCTCCATTTCCATCTGCTTCCAATCCGTCGTCCGAACCATCCGCTCCATCTGATCTTCACGCTGCTGCCGTTTTGTCTCCCCAGTTATGCAGTCATCACAGATACCGTTCTGACCTTCCCCAGGATCCATGGAACATCCGCAACATCTACATTGTTTCTCATACATTGACACAACCTCAATTCCAGTGTTACAATAAACGCAGAAATACTTGGTATTTCCACGATTGAAATAGCACCTGTCCTCGCCAAAGTTCAGGGTGCTATTTTTCTATTTCACTAAGTAACCATCCTTTCATCTGATGATAAATTGGCACATAGCTTTCAGCATTAACTTCGATATTGAAATCAAGTCCCACTTTTGCAATAATCATACCAACAGCCATATCCTCTACTTTGGGATTCTCTTCCTCACTTAAACATTGTGCATTTGTCACTTTCTTACCTCCTCAATTCCGATCAGCTCCATATCTCCGTCCAGCTTGTCCGCCTGCCGAAAATAAAGCAACTCGATCTGCATCTCTCTCCTATGCTCCGACAGGACTCTCAACCCGTACCCTGCACCGGCGATAAATCCACCAAGGATGCAGACCAGTGCGGCATAGTACATATACACTCCGTCGCTGTCTAAGCAACACATGGCAAGCATTGATATCGTGCCGCCGGTTGCCATGATGATTTTAGATAAACGTTTCACACACTACCACCTCCCTTCATAATTTCATCAAAGTAAGGATTTCAGAATCAGACACCTTCAACTCTTTAAATAAAATCAACATATCTGAATAACTGAACAATCCCTTTTTTAAGCGATTGCAAAATGATGGCTGAGTAATTCCGATCATCTTTGCTAAATCTGCCTGAGTCAAACCCTGTTCATACATCTTCCCAACAATCCACTTGCTGAAATCGCTGACTTTGTATTCCTTTTTCTTAATGGTTACTCTAGGCATCCAACCACCTCCCTACTTTACCGGAATACCGATCACACTCTCCATCAGGTCAATGTGATCTGCAGTTATGTGCACTTCGGTATGTGGATCATGATTCTTTTTCAGCCAGTCTACTATCGGCTGACACAGTTCTTTTAACTCTTCTGCTTCGCTCATATTTCTCCTTTCTCGTTACATTTCTTTATTTCTCCATCTGTGGTACAATCTCCTCACAGGACGTTGCCGCGTCCGAGTATCAATCCCAAAGGAGATTTATTACTATGGATGACTTAATAATTCAGTACGCAATGAAAACTTCCGACAATTTAATCAAGAACAATTTACAGCCAATCCTCGAAATGCTAGCTGGTGGTTTAGATCGTCAAATTACCGAAGATGAAGCATTGCTTTTGACAAATGCCATTAAGGTGTCTGTTTATCTTGGAATAGCTCAGACGATGACAACTCTATGCTCTTCTGGCATTCTGGAATATTCCGAAGATGCTCTAAGACGATATCTGCTAACTCCTCAGTAGACTTCAAATCGTTTTTTATTTCTGCTTCGTTTACCGGAAACTCGGCTCTTGCAGATATCAACGCTGCGAGAGCCTTTGTCTTATCTGAAACTTCTCCCTCTCGCTCTTTACCAGATGAAATAATTCCACTGATATGAATTGCAAGTTTTTTAATAAGTTCATCTACTTCTTCCACTCTTCTCATCTCCCTTCTATTGAACTGGTGTTGTGGTATCTTCTACTTCGCCGGAGTGGTTTTTCTAGCATTCTCAAATGCAATTAAATCTTCCTCAGAAACTCTGTATTCTTTTCCAATTTTAATTGCTCCGAGTTTCTGCTGGCGAATCCACTCCCATACAGTGATGACCTTGACTTTGTATCTCTCTGCGACTTCGCTACAGGTGTACATTTTCGACAAAAATATCCCTCCTTTTTGTATGTTATTTATACTTGTGTTTGCTTCGGTTTAGTGATATAGTTTGTTTAAACGAATTATACATATATCAATAACGAAGTACTTTTCAGAATCGAATTTTTACTTGGTAGTTTTACTTCGGTTCAATCAAGTATGTCCATACTATAACACCAGATACTTCGGTTGTCAATAAGTATTACTTCGTTTTTAGCAAAGTATTTTGTATTTGTGAAAGGTGGACAAAAAATGTATGAAATTTTTGAGCAATTATTACAATCCCACGGAATAAGTGCTTACAAATTCTGTAAGGATACCAATGTATCTCAATCAACTATCAGTACTTGGAAAAAGAAGAATTCCAGATGCGGTATGGACTTAGCCGAAATTATTTCTAAATATTTCAATGTAAGTATTGATTATGTGATGTATGGAAATGAAAAAGATTTGAACTCCGTTTCTCAAACTCTTTCTGCCAAGGACGAACGCGATATTGCAAAGGATATGGAGAATATTCGCCAAAAAATAAAGAACGGTGCTGACGGTCCTCTATCCTATGATGGCGAACCGATACCAGAAGATGATGCAGAACTGCTCCTTGGACAGATTGAATTAATGATGCGCAAATTGAAACCTATCAATAAGGAGAAATACAACCCTAACAAGAATAAAAAGTAGGTGTTACATAAATTGAGAAAAGATATAAAACAATTAGTAAATCACTACGTTTTAAAATTTAATACTAGAAATCCATTTGAGCTCGCAGATTATCTCAATGTAGAAGTTCAAATAGGCGCACTCGGTAGTCGTGCTGGATGTTATATGTTCCTAAAAAATCATAAGTGCGTCTTTCTAAATGAAGATTTATCAGAAAACGAAATGCGGCTTGTAATGGCTCATGAACTGGCGCATTCGATTATGCACCGCAAAGAAAACTGCTATTTTATACGGAACAAAACACTTTTACTTAATTCTAAAATAGAAATTGAGGCAAACACCTTTGCAGCAGAACTTTTAATACCAGATGAATTGATTTTAGAAAATCCGAACATGTCAGCAGATCAATTAGCTAGACTCGCTGGATATAATGAAAGGATAATGGATTTTAAAAAATTTATTAATAACTAAGGAGAATAATCATGATTAATTTTGCAGACAACACTGTTTTTCACCTCAAACCTATTGATACCGCAAAAATTCTTAATGAAGTAACTGGATTATTGATTAACAACGAAATAGTTCTAAATGCATATCAAACAATTCGTGACCAAGTTGTTTTCACTAATAAAAGAATTATTTGTATAGATGTACAGGGGATAACAGGAAAAAGAAAGGACTTTTCTTCCCTTCCATATTCAAAAATTCAATATTTTTCTGTTCGAACTCCTGGATTTTCTGGAGCTGTTCCAAATTGTGAATTACAACTTTGGTTTAATAATGGTTTTACAGCTCATTTTGAAATATCTGGTGAATGTAATATTATAGAAATTGGAAAATCCATATCGAACTATATTTTAGAATAACTTATAATCTGAAAAAGGAACTCAACCATTAACCTTTTTTCTTATCCGTTTGGGTACTCATGGGATTTGATAGAATAAAAAATGAAATCCTATATACCAACATAGTGCTTCCGGGAGGTGTGATGATGTTTTTTAATAAAATATTAAATGCATTAAAAGTGGAAAATTTATATCCAAACTCAGGATACTCTTTTGAAAATCCTTCCGATTCATTAAAAACAACTGCCGATTCCTGTGATGAATTTCAAAAAAATGTACAAGAACAGCCTATTAAAAAAATATCATCGGAAAACGTCGAAAATAAAAGCGAGAAGAACAGTTTTTCTAAAAACGCAATACATGAACCTGTCGAAAAAAAGCCTTTAAAACAAACCACAAACAAAACACTGCAAAAACGACTTTCTCCATATGAGTTAGAAAGATATGCTGTAATGTGCAATGCTCAATTAGAACATGACGACGAAATGTCAAAGTATATATCTGAAAATGGCGATAAACTTTAATTAATCTATAGGGAGGATTATATTATGAAATGTCCAAATTGTGGAGCCGAAGGAAATGGGAAATTTTGCGAATACTGTGGTTGTGAGTTACCGCAAAACGCCCCTGACACCATATTAAATAACCAAACCAATAGTACCGTAATTAATAATTACTACTCTACACCACAGCAAACACCAACACCCAATCAAACTGTCAGCCGTCCTTATATACAGGCTCCTGCCGTCAGTGGGAAAAACCAGACAGTTGCACTTGCATTGTGTATATTTCTCGGTTTTTTTGGTGCTCATTATTTTTATGTTGGAAAAGCTAAAATAGGAATATTATATCTTCTCACCATGGGTTTATTTGGAATTGGTTGGCTCGTAGATATATTTAGAATCGCAACTGGTTCTTTTAAAGATAGCTCGGGATTATGCTTAAAAAAAGCTGTTTTCTCATCTCATACCCCCGCTACTTATAGTTCATCCACAACAGTTACATCTGCAAGGACGATGGATTTGAACAAACCATATGATAATATGGATGGTCATGAGTTTGAATATTTTTGTGGTGATCTATTAAAGAAAAATGAATTTTCAAATGTTGAAGTCACAAGAGGAAGTGGCGATCAAGGTATTGATATTATTGCTTATAAAGATGGGGTAAAATATGGTATCCAATGCAAATGCTATTCCCAAAACATAGGCAATAAAGCGGTACAAGAAGCGTTTGCCGGCAAAACCTTTTATGATTGCCATGTTGCCGCTGTATTAACTAATCAGTATTTTACCAGAAGTGCAAAAGAACTGGCAGAACATAACGGTGTCCTACTTTGGGATAGGAATAAATTAGAAGAATTTATAAGGAAGTCATCAACCATTTAACATCATTGCTCGGCTATTACAAGTATGTTAGAATCAATATGATACTACAAAAATATAAGGAGACTATGTTATGAAGAAAAAAATTGTTACTATTTTACTTATTTCATCTTTGGCACTAACCGCATGTGGAAGCAACAATCAGGTTCAATCATCTTCTGCCCCATCAACTCAAACAGCAGAAGAAGCCGACACTCAGGGCACAGAAAATGATATTTCCGAATTAAATGCAATAGGCGATATTGACGTAGACAAAAATTTATTCGATGTCACAATAACGGTTCCTGCTGATCTCGTCGGAGATACTACTCAAGAGGAATTAGATGCCAAAGCTGCAGATAGTGATATTCACTCAATTACCCTTAACGATGACGGAAGTGCAACTTATGTGATGTCCAAATCACAGCACAAAAAAATGATGCAGGAACTTGCGGATAATATCAATTCTACACTATCAGACATGGTTGGATCAGAGGATTATCCAAACTTCACAGATATAAAAGCAAATTCAGATTTTACCAACTTTACTGTTACTACCACATCCACAGAATTGGATTTAACAGACTCTATATCAATCATGGGATTTTATATGTATGGCGGTATGTATGCTATTTTTAACGGATCTGATGTTGGCAACATCCATGTTGATTTCGTCAATGCAGATTCCGGAGAAATCATTAACTCCGCAGACTCATCTGATATGGCGACTGACAATACCGAAAATCAGTAAATAAAAACCGCTCCACCATTAAGCGGAGCGGCAATGCAATTGCTCTGAATGAACAATAGCCCTAAGCAAGCATATTGTATCATCCGGAGCAGCCAAACGCAAGCGGAACACCAGTTCTCTGCTGGCTGTTATTTTTATACCCAAAATCCCCTCGATTTCGAGGTGGATAAAAGAAAGGATGATACATATGAAAATCGAAAAACTCCCAAGTGGTTCTTACCGGATTAGAAAAATGTACAAAGGGCAAATGTATACGGTTGTATTCGATGAGAAGCCAACACAAAAGGAAGCCTTACAGGCAATGTCGGAGAAATTAGACAGCGTTCCTTCTGCTTCCGCTATTCCAACAACCTTCCAATCAGCCTGTGATGAATTTTTCAGAATCAAAGGTAATGTTCTTAGTCCTTCCACTAAAAATGGCTATATGAGCATATTCCGTAACTTATCTGATGAATTTAAAAGTCTTAGACTGTCGGATATAAAACAAACTGATATTCAAAAAGAAATAAATGATTATTCAGTATCACGTTCTCCAAAAACAACTGCAAACGCAAATGGCTTTATTCTCTCTGTTATGGAAACATTCCGGCCAGATGCAGTATTTCATATCACATTGCCACAGAAAGAAAAAAAAGAACCATACATTCCAACAAGCGGCGAAGTCAAACTGATTTTAGAAAAAGCCACTGGAACAAAATACTACATACCGCTCCTACTTGCATGCTGCGGACTCCGTAGAAGTGAAATCCTTGCATTAGAGCTTTCTGATCTATCAGATGACAACATTCTGACAATTAATAAAGCAATGGTCGTTGGCAGCGATAAACAATGGCACATTAAATCAACTAAGACAACTAACAGCTCTAGGAAAATTATAATACCGGAGTTTGTTGCCGACATGATCCGGGCGCAGGGATATATCTATAAAGGCTCTGCCAATCAGATCTACGAAAATTTACAGAAATATCAAAATGAGCTCGGTATTCAAAATTTTAAACTGCATGCTCTCCGTCATTATTTTGCCACAATGATGAGTCAGACGATGAGCGAAGAAGATGTTATGAAAATGGGTGGATGGTCAACACCCCATGTGATGAAAGCCGTGTATCGCCATTCCACCATTGACAGAGATAAAGAGAAACAAAAGAATGCAATGAACGGATTATTTAAGAATTTGTCATGACAAAATCCATGACAAAAAATTACATTTATGACATAAATTTGGCATAATTTCAACTTATAATTCATTGCACAAAAATAGCCTGAAAACTTAGGAAAATCAACAATTTTCCAAGATTTCAGGCATTTTCTTTGGAGTGGACCTGACGGGAGTCGAACCCGTGTCCAAAAACCAATCCCCTGTCCTTCTACGAGTGTATCCTATGTTTTGACATTCCCTCCGCCAGACCTGCGTAGGCACAGTTCCGGTTTTAGTAGCTTCATCATACGCCCACAGACTCAAAGCTTTGTCTGTGTCGTTTCTCACATAGTCGAAGCCTGAATCCTAAAGTGTGAGTGCTCTAGGTCAGACTGCTGCCATCATGGGCAGCAAGTTGCAGCTGTTAGGCTGCAACCGCTAAATTATCTTCAGCGTTTAATTTTAATTTTGGAATTTGACGCATCCCGTGCGACTCGCTTCTCCAGCTTCATGATCCCTGTCGAAACCATTACAAGCCCATAAATATATATTTCAGATGCAGTCTTTCTTACACAAAATATTATTTTCTGTGTACAAAAAATACATCATCCATTCTTTTTTATAAATTACTTTAATACAGATTCTTTACTTTGAAATCACGCTCTGCCTCACGCCGCATATCCTTCTTGGCAATATCCTGACGTTTATCATACTGTTTCTTACCTTTTGCAAGCGCAATATCGACTTTTACAAGGCTCCCCTTAAAGTATACCTCAACCGGCACTAAAGTATAACCCTTTTCTGCAATCTTTCCGACCAGCTTGCGGATTTCTGCCTTATGCATCAAGAGTTTCTTCGGACGCAGAGGATCACGGTTGAAGATGTTCCCCTTTTCATAAGGACTGACATGCATGCCATAAATAATGACCTCACCATTCTCGATACGGATAAACGCTTCTTTGATGCTGCATTTTCCCATACGCATGGACTTTACCTCTGTACCATGCAGTTCAATACCCGCCTCATAACGTTCTTCTAAGAAAAAGTCATGGTAAGCCTTCTTATTATTTGCGATCAGTTTTTTTTCTGTCTTTGCCATCATGACCTTCCTTTCTTATCCAATACCCAGCTTGTATAGTATACCCCGAAATGAGGGGGAACGCAAGATGATTTTTATTCTTTCCCCGCTTCCCGCTCATCCTGCCGTACCACACGAAAATCAATTGTGCGTAAAATCCTGTCAGTTCCTGTCACCATAACATGAACACGTTGTCCAAGTTTATAGCGGATATTCGTCACCTCTCCAACCAGTTCGTAGGTACTCTCATTATAATGGAAATAGTCATCCACCAGCGTTGTTACATGCACCAGTCCTTCCACCGTATTCGGCAGCTCCACATAAAATCCCCACTCAGTCACTCCGGAGATCACACCTTCGAACACCTCACCGATACGCTCTGACATATATTCCACTTTTTTCAGTTTATCTGTCTCACGCTCAGCTTCATCCGCACGGCGTTCCATCTCACTCGAATGTTTTGCAACTTCCGGAAGAATTTTGTCATAATGCTCGATTTTCTTTGCATTCATCCTTCCACGCAGATTGTCCTTGATAATACGATGTATCTGCAGATCCGGATATCTGCGGATCGGGGATGTAAAATGACAGTAATATGGAGTTGCCAGTCCAAAATGCCCCGTGCTCATAGTGGTATACTTTGCCTGTTTCATGGAACGAAGTGTCAGACGGCTGATCAATGCTTCCTCCGGGGTACCATCGATCTTTTGCAGAAGTTTTTGCAGTTCTTTCGGATGTACTTCATCCTGACCGATGTGGATGGAATAGCCAAAATTATTAATAAATGTCGATAACTTCTTGATTTTCTCGGTATCCGGATTATCATGTGTACGGTATACAAATGGCAGTTCCTGCCAGAAATAATCCTGTGCCACTGTCTCATTGGCGATCAGCATAAAATCTTCAATGATCTTTGTTGCAACATTTCTCTCATAAGGCTTGATCTCAATCGGCTTTCCTTTTTCATCAAGCACGATTTTTGTCTCTGGAAAATCAAAATCGATCGATCCGCGTTTCATACGTTTTTTACGCAAAATAGCAGCCAGTTCCCGCATCAGTTCAAACATTGGAACCAAATTCTCATACTCTCTGATCTCATTTTCGTCATGATCTTCGAGAATCTTTTTTACACTGGTATAACTCATGCGGCGGTCCACTTTGATCACAGACTCTGCGATCGTGTGGTCGATCACATTTCCTTTCGGATCGATCGTCATCACACAGCTTAACGTCAGACGGTTTTCCCCTGCATTCAAAGAACAGATTCCATTTGACAGCTTATGTGGCAGCATCGGGATCACCCGGTCAACTAAATAAACAGATGTACCGCGGGATAATGCCTCCACATCCAGAGCACTATGCTCCTGTACATAATTTGATACATCAGCGATATGCACGCCAAGTTTATAGTTGTCTCCCTCTTTTGTCAATGTAATCGCATCATCAAGATCCTTCGCATCTTCCCCATCGATTGTTACAGTCTGCCATTCCCTGAAATCCATGCGTCCCGCCATATCAGCAGTACTGACTTCATTTGAGACATTTTCCACCTGATGCATGATCTTCTCTGAAAACTCGACCGGCAGATCATACGCTTTTACGATCGACATGATATCCGTTCCAGGATCATTGATATGACCGATGATCTCAACCACTTTTCCTTCCGGTTTTCTTCCCTCTTTGCCGTAATCCGTGATCTCAACTACAACTTTATGCCCGCTGACAGCTCCCTTGGAACGTTCCTGCGGAATAAAAATATCAGAACCGAACTTCGGATTATCCGGCACCGCAAATCCAAATGTCTTACTCTTTTCATAAGTACATACGATCCGGGTTGTACCACGTGATATGATCTTTGTGATCGTACCTTCCCTTCGTCTGCCGGTATTTTCTGAAGTGATCGCCACCTGTACCGTATCCATATGGAATGCACCGTGTACCTGCGACTCCGGGATAAAGATATCTTCCTCTTCCCCCTCGATACTGACAAATCCAAACCCTCTCGCATGCGCAGTAAATGTACCGGTCAGATATTTCCCTTCTGATTTGATGTATTTGCCCTTGGAAGTCACTTCGATACTGCCATCCATCACAAGCGCATCTAAGACTTCCTGCAGTTCACTGCGCTGTGATTTCGGCACTGATAGAACGACTGCCATCTCCTTCGCCTTCATCGGTACATAAAATTCATCACAGATAAACTGATAAATTGTCTTTTTCCGTTCTTCTAAAATTGTTTTCTCCATAAACCCCTGTCCTTTTTCCTATGAATCAAAAAAATGACTGCCGCACCTGCGACAGCCATCGATTCATCTTAAAAAATACTCATATTTAATACCGCTGCAATCACGATAAATAAGATAACAAAAAGTCTTGTCAGCTTTACTAACATACCTTCCATGGAACGTCCCTTGTTCTTGCCCCAGTATGTGTCTGCTGCACCTGCGATTGCTCCAAGTCCTGCGGATTTACTTTCCTGCATTAAGATGATAACTGTCAATGCTACACTGATTATAATAAAAACTACAGTCAAAATTGTTTTTACAACTGCCACGATCGTTCCCTCCTAGGTTACAAACTCACAACTTTAGTCATTGTAACATAGACGTTTTGTTTTTTCAACCTATTTTTTCATAATTTCTTCCGGTTCAAACACCGCATCTTCTGCCAGTTCCTCCTCGATCCGCAAAAGCTGGTTATATTTGCTGGTACGCTCCGCGCGGCATGGTGCACCTGTTTTGATCTGTCCGGCATTGACCGCAACTGCAAGATCTGCGATAAATGCATCTTCTGTTTCACCTGAACGATGTGAGATTATCGTATGATATCCTGCAGATTTTGCCATCTCGATCGCATTTAATGCCTCTGTCACAGTTCCGATCTGATTTACCTTGACAAGAACCGCGTTCGCTGCACCAAGTTTGATTCCGCACTGTATCCGTTTCGGATTCGTCACAAACAGATCATCTCCGACAAGCTGCACCTTATCGCCAAGTCTTTCTGTCAGCTTCTGCCAGCCTTCCCAGTCATCCTCAAACAAACCATCTTCGATGGAAACAATCGGGAACTGCCCCATAAGCTCCTCATACATGGCGATCATCTCCTCCGAACTTCTGACAATCTCCTGCTCCTCCCCCTTTTCTTCTGACTCTCCAGGGAAAACATAAACGCCACGTGCTTCGTCATACAATTCACTCGCCGCAGCATCCATCGCATAGACAACATCTCTGCCCACCTGGTAACCAGCCATCTCCACTGCCTTCGAAAGATAAGAAAATGCCTCTTTTGTATCCTCAAAATCAGGTGCAAATCCTCCCTCATCTCCAACTGCCGTACTCATACCGTTTTCATTCAGTATCTGGCGCAGGAAATAATACACTTCTGCTCCCATCTTAAGTGCCTGTGAAAAACCACGTGCCCCCACAGGCATGATCATAAACTCCTGAAAATCAAGCGTATTTTTTGCATGGACGCCACCATTGATCACGTTCATCATTGGAACCGGAAGTGTTTTGGCATTGGTTCCTCCAAGATAACGGTATAACGGCATATCAAGAGCCTTCGCAGCCGTTTTAGCACAGGCAAGTGATACTCCAAGAATTGCGTTTGCCCCCAGATTTCCCTTATTATCGGTTCCATCAAGTTCCACCATCGCACGGTCTAACTTTGCCTGCTCTAATACATTCATCCCAAGCAGCATTTCCCTGATTTTCGTGTTTACGTGATCTACAACCTTCTGCACACCAAGACCGAAGTAATCTTTATCCCCGTCACGCAGTTCTATTGCTTCAAATCTTCCGGTACTTGCACCGGAAGGAACAGATTCTCTTGCGGTAGTTTTTTTACCAGTTGTCTCTGTCTCGGCAGTCACCTCAACCTCCACTGTCGGATTTCCTCTTGAATCCAGAATCTGTCTTGCATGTACATCTGTAATGTTAATTTTTAATGACATAAAAAATTCCCCTTTCACACATTCTTTTTCCGTAGTATGTGTAATCAGGGAATCTTTTATAACTTTTTATGACAAAATAAATTTCTGTAGTGTCGCATACAAGAGTTTCGGATCGATCGGTTTTGCCAGATGCTCATTCATCCCGGCTTCCCTCGTCTGTTTTCTGTCCTCCTCACCGGCATTTGCCGTCATCGCGATGATTGGAAGGTCTTTTACATCTTCTCTGTCTAAAGCACGGAGCTCTCTGGCTGCCCCGATTCCATCTAAAACCGGCATCCGGATATCCATCAGTACTGCATCAAAATAATATTCCGGGAAATTTTCCACAAGTTCCACTGCCTTTCTGCCATTTTCTGCCGTAACGACTTCAAACTGTTTCTTTTCCAAAAGTCCCTTTGCCACAATGACATTGAGCGGATGATCCTCAACAAGCAGTATTCTCTTTCCGGCAAAACTGATATCCTCTGTTTTTTTTCCGCTCTTTTTTCCGACGGTCAAAATCAAGTTTTACGGTCACGGTAAACACAGTACCTTCTCCTTCCGTACTCTGTACTGTAATATCACCATCCATCATCCTTGCATAATTGTGCGCAATAGAAAGTCCCAGTCCGCTTCCTCCATAAACACTTGTATTTTCTTCATGCTGCTGTGTAAAAATATCAAATACCTTTGGCAGAAAATCCTTTGCAATACCAATTCCGTTATCAGAGACAACTGCTGTAAGCTGTACTCTTTCATTCACTTCCTGCTCTGTAACAGCTACATCAACACTTCCACCTTCCGGTGTAAATTTTACCGCATTATTGATCAGATTTATCATGATCTGTTCTAACCTTGTGGCATCTCCGATATATACTTCCGATATTTTCCGTTCTCTGTCAAAAGAATAGCCAACACCTGCCATAAGTGCCTGTGTTTTCGCTAACATATTGACATTATCCCAGAACTTATCCCCGGAAAATGCCCGGACGGCCAGCTTCATATTTCCACTCTCGATCCGTGACATATCGAGGATATCATTCAGCAATGCCAGAAGATATCTGGATGCCGAATCAAGTTTTTCCGTGTAATCAAGCACCTGGTTTCTGTCATCAATTGACGACCGGATCATGGAATTTAAACCAATAATCGCATTCATAGGTGTTCGGATCTCATGACTCATTCCAGCCAGAAAATTTGTTTTTGCTTCATTCGCAGCCCCTCCGGCGATAATCTCTGATTCTGTTCTTCTGTCAGATATACTTTTTTTGCATATGCAGACATCCTTGAACGGAAATGCCAGCAAAAAAGACAGGCATACCATGGCAATATTTAAGACGCAGAGCACAACTCTGTTCTCATAATCTACCTGGGACCTGCATTCTGCCAGCACATCCGCTTTCAAAAATTTATTCAATTTTTCCTTATGATTTTCATACAACTTTATCACTCTGTTTCAATTCCTTTTGTCTTTAAGAAATCTACCCAGATATTATATTTTGATCCATACAGATGCAGATTATCAAACGTAAGCTCCTGCTTTAATCCGCCCTGATCATCACATACTACTTCATTGACATCAATATAAAACACACGGACACCATCTGCAAGCTGCTGTATGCGCTGATTTCTCGCATCAATACCCGGATTATTAAAAATCGGGTCTGAATCGGATTTTTTGCTGGTCACATGCATGATCGCCTGCACATAAATGATCGCATCCGGCTGCAGTGTTTTGAATTTTTCGACTGCATTCTGATACTCATTCATAAACCCGTCAAGCGTTCCGCGTCCCATTTCATTAATACCGATCTGAAAATACACTTTTTTATACTGTTTAGCCTTTAATGCTTCCTCTAATGTTACCTTTTGGTCATTGACATTACAGAATGCATCTTTCCACAGATCATAGATATTCATGCCTACGGTCGCATAAAAATCTGCATGATCCAATCCGCCATAATCATGCAGACCTACCGTTCTCGAATCGCCAATAAAAACTGCATCATCAAAATAACTGTCATCCACCTGTATAAACTTCTTTTGTTCTAGAACCGCCGTCTCAGTATCCTGCTCCACAGTTTCCGTCCGCTGTGTGGTCTCCTCTTGTTCTGTCACTTCTGTAGCCGCAACATTCTCTTCCTGCTGCGGTCTGTATTCGTCCGGCGTTTCCTTACTCCAAGGATAAATTTTATCATGAATTCCATCTAACACCAATACAAAATATGGAGTTTTTTTAATATTGATGGAATAATTTTTATAGATCCCGTCTTTTTTTAAATAACCGATCAGTGAAAGGATCACCCATCCGACGATCAAAAAGACTGCGACCTGGCATTTCATTATTTTCTTCACACTAATCACCAGTCCTAAAAATTAAAATACAAAAATGGATTATTTGTAGAAACAGCCATATAATAAAGGCTTAAAACCAATACCACGATCACCGACAAACTTCCCAGCCACTTTTTCTCGACCACTTTGTAGAAAGCTGCCGGATATGGAGTAGAAAAAATAATCCCGATCAGAAACAGTGGTCCGTAATCCATCAGATACTTTATAAAATCCATCTGCCTTATTGCCTCTCCCACGCCAAAAAACGGGAACATTCTTGCATAATAAATTCCAAGCTGTCCTACATCCGCAATAGCAAATGCAACCCAGGTAAGCGGCACTACAAGTACCAGATATATATGGGAAAGTATTTTACTCTTCTCCAGAAACTGTAATAAAAACACTTTTTCTATAGCAAGCAGTACGAGCAGAGACGCTCCCCAGATCAGGAAATGTCCTTCTGCACCATGCCAGATGGCAGTCAGACTCCATACCACAAATAAATTAAATATCGTACGCGCCTTTCCTTTCCTGTTGCCACCTAACGGAATATAGACATATTCCTTAAACCAGCGTCCCAGCGTAATATGCCATCTTCTCCAGAATTCTGATACCGATTTTGAAATATAAGGATGTTTAAAGTTTTTAGGAAATTCAAATCCCAGCATCTGCCCAAGTCCCAATGCCATCAAAGAATATCCTGAAAAATCAAAATACAGCTCTAGGGAGTATGCAAACGCCCCCATCCATGCTAATGGCGTTGAAATACTTTCAAAACCGATTGACTGTATATTATTCCACAAAAGCCCGATACGGTCTGCAACGATCACTTTTGCTCCAAGTCCCAGTATCAGTGTTTTTAATCCTGATTCAAACTGTTCTATAGTAACAGTCCTGCTGCATAAAGCCATACGGACTTCTGAATAATTGATGATCGGTCCGGCGATCAGCTGCGGAAACATCATCAGATACGTTCCGAGACGGATAAATGATTTTTCAACCGGCACTTTTCCCCGGTAAACATCGATGATATAGGCGGCGATCTGAAACGTATAAAAACTGATGCCAAGCGGCAGTTTATCCATGAGTCCACTATACTTAAAAAGGAACAGAACACCAAAATCATAGCACAGTGCCATGATCAACAGAATCAGTTGTTTTTTTCCTCTTCCCTCATAAGTATCCCGGTACATGAATCTTCCCAGAATATAATTGATCACCACAGAGGCAAGCAAAAGCACTACATATTCTGCCTCACCTGTTGTATAAAATAAAATGCTCCCTGCAAACAACACCGCATTTTTCCATTTTTTCGGTGTCACATAATATATCAGTAAAAAAAACGGTAAAAACCGGAATAAAAATTCAAAACTGCTAAATACCATCTTATCGGCTCTTTCTAATCCACATTATTTTTTTAACAACAACTATTATAGCCAAAAAAATGTCTGATAATCACCTATTAAGCAAAGTTAGTAAATTTGTAAATTTTTTGTTATTTTTGTCACATCTCGGAAATATTTTTTGATCTCCCCAACAAAATACAAAGATCCGAATGCAATCGTTTTATGTGCCGCATCCAGACGATCCGGCATCAGTTCATCAAAAGATCTTAATAGACCCGCCTCACAGATTCCCTTTTTTCTGATTTTCTCCGATAACTCCTTCGCAGCAAGTGCTCTCTCTGACTCGACTGTTACCGTCTTAAAATCAAGAGCAAGTGGAAGTAATTCTTCAATCATCTCCTCATAATCCTTGTCTGCCATAACTCCCATGATAAAATGAAACTTCTCTTCCGGAAACAAGGTACGAAGACTTTTTGCCAGTGCTGCCACTCCGTTGCTATTATGTGCACCATCCACCATGAAAAACGGATCTTTGCCAAGAATCTCCATCCGGCCTTCCCATCTTGTCTTTCTGATTCCTTCCCTGATATAATATTCTGCTTTTTCTTCTGAAATTCCCCTGTTTTTCAAAAAAATTTCTGCTGCCTGAATCGCTGCAAGTGCATTTTCATACTGATGCACTCCAAGCATTGACATCTCAAGATCTTTATAATTTTTACAGGAAAAATATTGTCTGCCATTTTCATAGCGGCAGTCTGTCACATCATGGATATCCGCGATCCTTATCTCTGTAATTTTCTCTTTTTCTGCCGTTTCAAGCAGGATCTGCATCGCTTCCTGCTTCTGGCTTTCTAATACCAGTTTTGTACCTTTTTTTATAATACCTGCTTTCTCCGCCGCAATTTTATCTAAAGTATCGCCTAAAATCGCCATGTGATCATATCCGATCTTCGTGATAACCGTAACCTCCGGTACACCGATTGCATTCGTCGAGTCTAATCTTCCTCCAAGTCCGGTCTCTATCACAGCTGCCTGACACTGTTCTTCCTTATAATAAAGCAGTGCTATCGCAAGGCAGTAATCAAACATAGTCAAAGCTGCCCCAAACTCTTCCCCCAGCAGCATATTCCCAAGTCGTGTCACTTTCTCATGGGATATCATCTGTCCATCCACACAGATCCGTTCCCTGAAATCAACCAGATGTGGTGATGTGAACATCCCTGTACGGATTCCTGCTTCCTTTAAAATTGAGCACAAAAAAGCAGAGACGGAACCTTTTCCGTTCGTCCCCGCTATATGGATCACACTCATATTCTGCTGTGGTCTGCCTAACTTTTCAAGCATCAGTGCAGATATCTCTGCCCCCGGACGGTTGCCAAACCGTCTCTGATGTTCAATCTGGTCTAATACTTCCTCATATGTCAGTTCTTTCATAATACTGTCCTTTTTCTATATTAAACTGCGATAATGACACCGCCGTCATTGGCATACATCGTGCTGACGCCCGCCGTATCCGTAATAATGATTTTTTTGAACTTTGCCAACTTTTCTAATTTTTCTTTTACTGCTCTGGCACGTTCCGGACAATTACAGTGTGAGATCGCAAGCACTCTGTTCTCACAGTTTTTTGTCTTTGCAATCACATTCTGAATCATCTTATCCAGTGCTTTGTTCATGCCACGCGCCTGGCCAAGCTGACAGATCGATCCCTCCTCGGTAGATCCCATCACCGGCTTGATATTTAATGTATTTGCAATAAATGCCTTAAGATTTGTCAGGCGTCCATTCTTGCGCAGAGTCTCTAATGTTTCAAGCACGAAAAAGGTATTCATGGAGCTGATATATTTTTCTGTCGTCTCAACAACTTCCTCGAAACTCATACCTGCCTCTTCACACTCCTGTACTTTCATGCCGATCAATGTTTCGCCTATGGAAGCAGAGCGGGAATTAAATACATAGATCTTCTTCTCGCCCGGATGCTCCTCTTCAAACAGATTTTTTCCAAGTTCGGCACTGTTATAAGATCCCGACAGTCTGCCGGACAAAGTTACCACATATACATGATCCGCATCTCCTTCATATGATTTCATATACTCATCCGGAGACGGACATGCAGATTTCGGTCCGGTAACGCTTTCCTTAACCCTGCGGAGAAAATCCTTCTGGTCAAACGTCTCATCATCGCGAATACAACATCCATCTACCTCTAACTCCAATGACACATTCTGATAATGTCCATCTTTTTTTAAATCTTCCGGCAGTTCTCCACAACTGTCAATCACGATCTTATACATTTCAGATAACCTCCATAACCCGACAATTTGTTATTTGATAACTTTTTATATGTTATTTCTTTCCATTACATGTAGTATTGATTACTACATAACAGTATCATAAAAACTTTGTTTTGTATAGAGGTTTTCATTATATTTTATATATTTTTTATCAGACATACGTTTTAAGAGAATTTCAGGATCAGTACATTCTGATCCTGATCCTCAATATAGGATAATCCAGTAATCCCCTCACAGTAATCACGGATATGCTGTTCATCGATGAGATACGCTTTTGCCTGCTCATATAAAGAGCTGTCCGAAAAACGGATCTCCTCTGTGACAGCTCCATTGCGATAGGCCTCGCCATAAATCTGTCCAACCACATCCGGTTCCCATTCTGTGATATATTTTCCTTCTTTTACATAGTAATTATCTGCCGTCGCCGTACAGTCCGGCAAAAGCAATGTGCCATCCGCCTGATGTGTCTTGCTGATTTCAGCCGTAGTCACCCCGAAATAATTATAATTGATAAAAGATCCAAAACCGCTCTCACCATTATTATAAGAAGAATTTCCCCATGTCGTATCTATAAAATAATATGCGCCATCAAGCTGCACAAGATTCCACGCATGCGTATCTCCCTCCGCAGTTCCCGTCACGACAACAGCCCGTATTCCTAAAAGAGACAACAGATACTGCGTGGCATTTGCATACCCCTGACAGACTGTTTTCTTATTTAAAAAGACACTGATAATGTTCTGGTTCTGTTCCGTTCCCATTTCATACTCAATGTTTCCAGCCAGATATTCGAAAACATATTTTGCCTTTTCATAATCTCCCCAGGATGAATCCACATTTTTTAATATGGAATCCACCACTGAATCGATCCGGCTCTGATATGAATCACGCTCATCACGATCCACTGTATAGCTTGGCGAAAAATCTATTCTGACCGTCTTTTTCCCCATCGTGTACTGCGTATAGTTATATCCGGATACCCAGAAAATCCCCCCGTGGTCTGCTATGACAGAACGATATGCTTTCTCTAATACCTTTTCATCACAGGTACTTACCGGAACCTTTGAATCATGTGTCATAATAATCCGATATATCTCATCATAGACTGTCTGCTGCTCCGTTGAGAGAGTTTCGTAAGCATATCCATGCGATACTTTTGCCTCCGGTGTTTCATTTTCCGTACCTGTTTCCTGACTCTCTTTTATATGTTTCTCTATTGTGCCGGAATCTGCTTTGGATTTTGCATTTTTCTGTTCTACATGAACCTGGCTTTGTATCTGTCCCGGAGGTGTGAAAGAATCAGGAAATACTCCGGTATATCGGATCACTGCGCCTGCTAACACCGCTAAAATCATACATTTAAGCAGTGTATGTCTTTTTCTTCTTTTCACACTTCCCCCTTAAAGTGAAAAATATGCCTTTACAAGTTCCGTCAATGCTTCCTGATCTGCTGCTCCCATCAATTCTCTCGCCGAATGCATTGCCAGAAGCGGGATACCGATATCTACCGTTTTTACCGGCAATAATGCAGATGCAATAGAACCAAGTGTTCCGCCCCCTGCCATATCTGAACGGTTCACAAACTTCTGATATGGGATTTTTTTCAGATCACAGATCTGCTGAATAATCGCAATTGCCTCACAGTCTGTCGCATAGGACTGGGAACATGCCTCCTTGATACAGAAGCCGCTTCCAAGCACCGGTTTATTAGTAATATCCATTTTGCCTGCCTGATTTGGATGCAGACCATGTGCAACATCTACGGACAACAGCATGCTCTGATACAACAGTTCCGGAGCACTCTCCCCCGCTCCACAGGCTTTTAGAATTCGGAGTAACATATCGTGAAGCAATATAGATCCCGCTCCCTGTTTACTGCGGCTTCCAATCTCCTCGTGATCAAACAGTGCGATCAGATTAATACCGTCTTTTCTTTCCGCATCTATGATACCGGATACCAATGCTACACAGGATGTCAGGTTATCCAGTCTTGGAGATGAGATAAAATCATCCTCTAAGCCGACATACTCCGGCTGTTCCCTGCAATATACCGTCAGTTCAAAATCTAAAATATCTTCTTTTGCAACAAACAGTTCTTTTGCAAGAAAACCTAAGAAATAATCAGCACATGTTTCATTTTCTGCAAGTAATCCTGCAACCGGGATCATATCGATCTGCTTATTCAGCTCCACACCCTTATTCACTTCGCGATTCATATGGATTGCAAGATTTGGGATCGTGAGCAGATTCTTTTGGGATGCAAAATATTTTAATTCCGGTGTAAACGGATCATTCCCTCTTACTGCCACACGTCCTGCCACACCAAGTGGTCTGTCTAACCATGTATTTAAAATTGCACCTCCATACACCTCAATGTTAACCTGTGCATAGCGATTCGTTACAACATCACATGACGGTTTAATTCTAAGACATGGAAAATCCGTATGTGCCGCTGCGATCCGGACTGCAGGCTTTTTTCCTTTTTTCATCTCATCCGCAGGAATCGAAAATGCAAACAGTGTGGTATCATGATGATCCACATAATAGCGGCCACCTGCTTTTAAATTCCATTCTTCTTCATAAGCTATCTTTTCAAAACCGGCATCTGCTAAACGCTTTTCACATGCCTTTACCACGTGTACCGGAGATACTCCTTCTTTTAATAAATCAAATAAAACTGTTTTCTCGTTCATTGTAGTTCCTCTTTTCCTGTAATACTGATTAAAACCATCCCTATTTTACTATAAAATCAGAAAGATTACATCCTTTATTTTGTTTCTCTGGGTTTTATGGTACAATATGCGTAAGCAATGAGCAGTGCCACATGAAAATGAACATAATATGAAAGAGGTATACCGCATGTTAGCGCTTAATATCCCGGAACTCAAAAATTTTATGAACCAGCTTCTGTGTTCAGATACATTCGACCACTTTCTGTTAAAGGAAGCAACCATACAAAAAGATGCCGTATGGAATTTTGACGGAACGATCACACCGGACTTTTTTTCAAAAGAAGAATTAGAAGAACAGGGCTTATCTGACCTTGCATTCCTTCCTTATGGCAGAGTGCGCCAGCACTGTTTCGACCTGATCAAAGGAAAACGTACTCCTAATTATTTCAAATTTGTATTTCTGCTGTCACCGGATAATCTGTCCCGGACACTTGCCAGCATCCAGACTTCTTTTACCCCACAGGATGTAACAGGGATGTTTTTGAATCTGAAGTTCCAGAATGGAAGTCTTATGCTCACAACCGGCGTATCTTATCGTATTTTTTCTACCGATAAATCCTTAGAACACGAATGGGACAGACTCGTCGAGATTTTTCTCAAAAACCACGATATTGTTATTGAGAAATTAGGTTGAAAAATATCCTCTTTTTTCCTTTACTTTTCAAAATTGTTATGATATGCTCTAACTAGCTGTAAATACAGCCAGTAATATTTTTTGGAGGTACTTTTCAATGAACAAAGGTACAGTAAAATGGTTTAACAACCAAAAAGGATACGGATTCATCTCTGACGAGCAGGGCAATGATGTATTCGTACACTACTCAGGTCTGAACATGGAAGGTTTCAAATCCCTCGAAGAAGGCGCTACTGTAGAATTCGAAGTAGTAGAAGGCGCTAAAGGACCTCAGGCAACCAACGTTACAGTAGTAAAATAATTACTACCAGCACAATCAGTAGTTTCACATGTACCTTTTTCTTTTTAAATAGAACCAGTTTTTATTTGTTAGATTAAGATATTGTAAACAATGGATTTAAAAAAGAGTGTCGGCTTTCCGGCACTCTTTTTTATGTAATAGTATTCTTTCTTGTGTAGTCCATTCAAACTGGTCTGCTCAATTTTCACCTGACTGGCATTTTAAAATAAACCAGTGTGCGTTTAAGATATGCATAAATAAATGACAGATAATATCGGTCATAAGAAACGTATGAGGAGAAAAGAAATATGAGCACAACATCTACAACTACTGTAAAAACAGAAAATTCAATCGGTCAGGTACAGTTTCTGACCATCACAGCACTTTTCATTGCATTAACTTATGTATTTACCGCATTTGTCAATGTCAGACTTCCGATCACTGCAAACGGCGGACTGATCCATCTTGGCAATGTTCCGCTTTTTATCTGCGCCATTTTATTTGGCAAAAAAAGTGGTGCACTTGCCGGCGGTATTGGCATGGGACTCTTTGACCTTCTCTCCGGCTGGACAGCATGGGCACCTTTTACATTTATCATCGTAGCGATTATGGGATATGTTGTTGGTGCGATCACGGAAAAACACCACGGACTCGGTTTTGATGCACTCGCCATCGCTGCTGCCTGCGTGATCAAAGTAGTCGGCTATTATATCGCAGAGAGTATCATCTACGGCAACTGGATTGCACCGGTTACTTCCATTCCGGGAAATCTGGTTCAGATCGGTGTTGCAGCCGTTGTAGTCCTGATCGTCATCGAGCCTTTACGCAAAGCAGCAAACAAAATTATTTTCAAATAAAGTTTCATTTGAAAATAGCATTTTTCACTCAAACTTGTAATGCCCAAAAAACGGGCGGGAATGGAGATTAGTATTAATATGTATAAGATCATGACACCCGGACCGGTTCAGGTTCCGGAACCAGTAAGACGTGCACGCAGTTTTGCCTGCACAAATCCTGATCTGGATGAAGAATTTTATGATTTTTATAAAGAAACCTGCGAACTGATCAGCAGCCTCCTTGGCACGAAAAACGAAACGCTGATCTTAGATGGTGAAGGGATTTTAGGACTGGAAGCTGCATGTGCTTCCCTGACAGAACCGGATGATAAAGTTCTTGTCATCGACAACGGTATCTACGGAAAAGGATTTGCAGATTTTGTCAGCATGTACGGTGGTATTCCGGAAATCTACCATGCTGATTACGAAAATACTCTGGATGTGGATGCACTTGCAGAATATTTAAAAGATCATCACGATTATACTTATGCCACTGTTGTACACTGCGATACCCCAAGCGGCATGTTGAATGATATCAGCAGAATCTGTCCACTGCTCAAACAGTACGGCATCTTAACGGTCGTTGACTCCGTTTCCGGTATGTTTGGCGAAAAAGTATGTGTCGATGATTTTCAGATCGACCTTCTCTGCGGCGGCTCACAGAAAGCAGTCTCCGCACCTCCGGGACTTACCTTTGTTGTGGTAAGTGATGCCGCAAAAGAAAAAATGAAAAACCGTAAAACTCCGATTGCATCTTTCTACGCAAACCTGATGGCATTCGACGGTTACTACGAGAAAAAATGGTTTCCATATACTATGCCGATCAGCGATATCTACGGTCTGCGCGCTGCATTTAATCTGATCGCCGAAGATGCGACTTTGTATGAACGACATGCAAGGATCGGTTCTGCTACAAGAGCAGCCGTAAAAGAAGCGGGTTTAAAACTCCATCTGCAGAGCGGTTTTTCAAACACTGTAACTGTTTTTGACATTCCGCAATGTACTGATGCTAAATCTATCCTTGATACAATGCAAACAAAATATAATATCATGCTTGCCGGATCTTTTGATGAACTCTCCGGTAAAGTGATCCGTATCGGTCATATGGGGGAAAATGCAAGGTTAGAGCATATGGTTCCTACTTTAGAAGCTCTCTCTGCTACCCTGACTGAACTTGGTGTCACGCTTAAGGGAAATCTTGCAGATCTGTTTTTGAAGTATTATAGAAAAAAAGAGGCCTAATTGGCCTCTTTCTTTTCCTCTAAACGTTCTCTGATCTGCTGCATTCTGCCGTCTAACTGTGAGATCAGTTCCGCACAAAAGCAGAGATCCTGTGAGATCACCTGTGCATTTTCAATGTCCTTTTTGTATTTTAATTTATGCTCTAAACTTGCCCAGAAATCCATGGCGATCGTTCGAAACTGCACTTCCACACGCATCATCTTTTTCTCATTTGTCAAAAAAATCGGTACTTCAAGGATCAGATGCAGACTGCGGTAACCATTCGGTTTGGGATGACTGATATAATCTTTCTTCTTGATCAGCTTGATATCATCCTGTTTTTCCAGATAATCCGCTAATGTATAAATATCATCGGGAAATGAGCAGATAACACGGACACCTGCGATATCATTCAGATTCTTCTCGATATTATCTACGGAAAATGGAATCTCCTGACGCTTCATTTTCTTCATAATACTGTCCGGTTCTTTGATCCTGCATTTTATCGATTCGATCGGATTCCTGCTGTTTTGTACAGATAACTCTGTGTTCAATACGTCAAGTTTTGTCCTCACCTCTAACATTGCACATTCGTACTGCATCATCAGACAGCGAAACTTCTGTAGTTCTTCAATATCCCCAAAAACATGATCCAGTTCCTTGACTGTTTCAATATCCATGTATTCCATTTGACTTTCTCCTTAGAATCGTTCTTTTGTAACAGCTTCTCCTGACCTGCTACTCTTTCATTATTATTTTACCATACTTTTACGGAAAAGTTATCTAAACTTCTGTGAAGATTTCGGATTATATAATATTTTTACATAAGAGGTGCAAACAAACGCAAGAAACACTGTGTTCCCCGCAAAACAGCAGACCTTCCGCTCTTATATTTTTCTGTTACTTCCGTGCTCTCTGCAAAAATATGTTCAAAATCCTGACGAATCTCCCCTACGGCGTCACAGTTATATAAAAAGGCTCCATTTTCAAAATGAAGGTACAAACTCCGGTAATCCATATTAATGGTGCCACAGGTTGCCGCCTCTCCATCGCAGACACATTGTTTAGCATGGATAAATCCCGGCGTATACTCATAAATACGCACCCCTTGGCGCACGAGTCCTGCATAATAAGAACGTGTTACTTTATAGATCAGTTTCTTATCCGGGATCCCCGGTGTCACGATCCGCACATCCACACCACGCTTTGCGGCAAGTCCAAGAGCACGGTTCATCTCATCTGTAATGATCAGATACGGTGTTGTAAAATAAATTTCTTTTTTGGCATGTGCGATAAGATTCATATAAACGCTCTCTCCCACATGTTCATCATCTAATGGACTATCCGCATACGGCTGGATAAATCCCTCCTGTTTTACTTTATAATCTGTCACCGGCAGGTACTTCTGATAATCCTGGTCTGTCTTTTTTACAACATTCCACATTTCAAGGAACATAACCGTAAGACTTTTTACAGCATCTCCTTCTAAACGGATGCCGGTATCTTTCCACCGTCCATACGGATGTGTGACATTAAAATATTCATTTGCAAGATTGTACCCTCCGGTAAATCCCACTTTTCCATCGATCACTGTAATTTTTCTGTGATCGCGGTTATTCATAAATACCGATAATACTGGAATAATCGGATTGAATACACGGCAGGCAATTCCATTCTCCTCCATACGTTTTCTGAAATCATGATTGATAAATCCAATGCTTCCAACATCATCATAGAAAATACGTACTTCAACTCCATGCACTGCCCGGTCTTTTAACACGTTAAAAATCCGTTCAAAAGATTCTGCCTGCTCGATGGCATGATACTCCATAAATATAAAATGCTCTGCTTTTTTCAAATCTGCAAGCTGTTCCTCTAACCCCTGTGACGCATCCGCATAAAATTCAATATCTGTATTGTGATAAACCGGATAATGACCATATTTCCAGATGTACTCTGTCTGGTTTGCTATTGACAGATCTTTTTTCTGAAGCATTTTTACGACAGTCTCATCACTTTCTAAAAATGGGAAAAGTTCACTGTCAATGCCCTCATAACGTTTTTTCATATTTCTGGTCAGATTTGACCTTCCAAATAGTGCAAATACACACAGACCAAATACCGGAAATGCAGTAATGACCAACATCCATGGTACTTTAAATGCCATGTTTCCATGCATTCCATATATGGCAAATACAACCGAGACCGCGATCAACGTGGAAAAAAGAGAAATTGCTGCCGAATAATTATTCAGCCATATAAAAAGACTGATGATCCATATGACCTGAAGCAATACGCTGATACCAACAAAAATCAATCTTCCTACACTGTTTTTTACTGATGTTTTCTGTTCTGTTCTCATAATATTGAAAAATACCACATAATTTTACTCATGTGGTATTTTTTCCTCCGTTTCTGATTTATTTTTAGTTACGTGCATTCATTTTATCTTTTACATTTGCATCCACTTTTCCAAGATACCCTACCAGCTCATCGGATACATTCACAATGCGCTCTGTTGCCTGATCACACTGTTCAACGATCTGCTGGAATTCTTCCATGTTTTCTGTTGTTACTTTCGCACTCTCGGCATTCTGTTCTGCAAACTCTGTCAAAGATGTGATTCCACTTTCAATTACCGTCTTATGATCGTCTAACACATTTACTTCTTCGCTGATTCCATCCACAGCATCGCTTGTATTCTTGATCTCCTCATTCAGGGAACGGAAAATTTCTTCCGTATCATGAATCTTCTCATTCTGTTTCACAAACGCTTCTGATACTTTCTGCGTGATCTCCACACTGACGTTTGAATTATCAATCAATGTATTGACGATCTGATTGATCTGTTCTGTTGATTCCCTTGACTGGTCAGCTAATGTACGGATCTCTTCTGCAACAACTGCAAATCCTTTTCCATGTTCTCCGGCTCTTGCAGCTTCAATACTTGCATTTAAAGCTAAAAGATTTGTCTGATTTGAGATTCCGGCTATGATCTCTGTTGCTGTGCGGATCTCCTGTGCAGACTGGTTTGTCAGATCTGTCTGCTGTCTTACATTTTCAATCGCAACACCGCTCTCCTTACTGATATTTACAAGTTCCTCCATGATTGCTTCTGCTGCCTTGTTGCTTTCTTTCATGTGCTCTGCACTTTTTGCAAGCATCGATACATTCTCTGCAATCTTATCGATCGTTCTGCTGATAGCATCGATCTTCTCTTTCATATCGACTGTGTGATCAGCCTGTGAGATCGTATTATCCGTAATAGTAGTCACTGCCTGCTCTGTCTGATCCAGTGAAGCTGTCATACTCTTAAAAATATGCTTAAAATCCTCTGAAACCTCACCAAGTTCCTTTGTTGCTTTCTTTATTCCCAGTACAACCTGTGAAAATGAAGTGATCGACTCCTGAAACGTACGCACAAGCTGTCCGACTTCTCCATCTTTCTCTGCAAGTTTATTTGCTTTCTTAGCAACACCACCGGAAAGTTCCACCTCTGAGCCATCACTCATAAGCTGTCTGAATGCATCCAGGAGTGTTTTGATTGATGCAAAAACAATGCCAAAAAACAGTACAGTTGCAAGACAGATCAGTATCATTGCAACCATCGTACCGATCACGCCATTTTTCAGCAGCTCAAGTACTACAATCTGCCATACTGCCATAATCAGGAAAAATACAACAAAAACACCCATTAATCTTTTCCATGCCATTTTCTTTGTGTCACCCATTTTTATCCTCCAGCTATGTTATTGTCTGAGACTGCTCCACCACAGGTGGATCCGTCTGTTTTGATTTCTGCATGACTTTATTCTCATACATCGCATGATCCGCTTCACGGAACACTGCTGCAAATAAATCTATACTGTCTGTTTCATGGAATGCGACTCCTCTTGCAATCTGTATCTTCTGTTCATACTTTGTATTATTTTTATTGAAAACAATAATACCATTATCAAAGTTTGCCAGCAGTTCCTCGCATTCTGTCTGTTTGGGCTGTTCGATGATGATCACAAACTCATCACCACCGATCCGGTATACAGTATGATCTTTAAATCCTTTTTGGATCAGTCTGCTTGCATCCCGGATGAGCATATCCCCAAATTCATGTCCAAAATTGTCATTGATCTTTTTGAGATTATTGATATCCATGACCACAACTGCATATTTCATATTCTCGGCTGCCGCGCGTTTATCCAGTTTATCCACATACTCCTTATATGCCGCCTTGTTAGCAACACCCGTCAGGGCATCTGTATACGCCTGTTCATTTACATAATCGATATAATGCCGCAGATGATTGACCATCTGCTGTACACTGTCTGCAAGCACTCCAACTTCATCTTTTGACTCACAGTCAATGTTGACATCAAGATCACCGCCTGCAACTTTCTGTGCTGCTTCCGTAAGTTCTTTGAGCGGTCGTATCATTTTTCTGGTAACATGTATTGTGATCACGACTGAAAAAATCATTATCACAACGGTTGAAACCAGAAACAGACGTATAATACGGCTGCTTAATTCATTAATCTCCTGCACCGGTGCTGTAACAGCAAACAGCATACCATTTTCCAGCTGTCTTGCCGTCATTTCTTTCTTTGTTCCCTCAAGATTATAACTGACCAGACTATCCTGTCCTGCTTTTTTGATCAGTAAATTTAACACCTTTCTGATCTTTCCGTGTACACTTCCCTCAGCAAGTCCCTCCGGATAATCATGATGGTAATAAAGAGCACCATTTGTTCCTGCCAGAAAAGCATAACCGCTCTGATAAATCTGTACGGAATCTACCTTTTCCTTCAATAGTGCCATGTCAATATCCATGCCCAGAACACCAATAAAATCTTCATCCTGATATATCGGCACCACATACGAAATGATCCAGTCATTTTTATTCAGATTGTTATACGGTTCTATCCAGAAAGCGTCTTCGTTCTCAAGAGCTTCATAGTACCATCCGACATTCTGTGTGTCATCTTTTGTATATTTTGAAAAATCAACCAGAGAATCTTCGTTAACATCACCTTTTTCATCCCTATACCAGAAAAATCCTGTCTGGTCATCGGCAATTTCAGGATTAACTCTCATATATACTCCACGTGATCCTTCTGTATTTTTCACGGTATGTAGTGAAACTTCCTGTACTTTTTTTACAAAGGCATCCACATTGTCCCTGCCTGTACCACCAATTCCGAGTGCGTTATACTGCTCTATCGTATAATCCCTGATCGTATTCACGGACTGTTCAATCCCCATCAGTGCTGCATCAATCTCCTGTGCCTTATCTTCACAGAACAGATTCATAAACTGTGTGGAATCCTCATTTACAAGTTTATGCGTATATAAAAAACCAACATATCCCAGTGCCAACGCTGTAAGAAGTACACAGCCTACCGTCAAAGCCAGAAATTTAGACTGTAAAGACCTCATCGGCAATCCTCTCTCCTCTTTCTGATATATGTTCTATTATATGCATTTTGTCATAAATTGTCAAAAAATATCACTTATTTTTTGTATGTATTTTTGAACATTTCAAGCAACATTTTCTTGATTTTTTTCTGCATAACATCTAAAATTATTGTGGTATGACCACATACCACAAAGAATCTCGACAATATAAAGGAATCATAACATATGAAATTTCAAAAATTAAACGCACCATCACTCAAAGAATTATTTATATCCGAACTGGAAAATATGATCATTTCCGGCAAACTTCCAATCGGTACAAAACTTCCATCCGAACGTGAACTTGCCACATCCATGCAGGTTTCACGCGCTGTTGTCAACTCCGGTATCGCCGAACTTGAACAGAAAGGATTTGTCGTGGTAAAACCGCGCATCGGCACATTTGTAGAGGATTACCGCAGAAATGGAACCATGGACACTTTAGTTTCCATTATGAAATATAATGGCGGATCTTTAAGCCAGGAAGAAATCTGTTCCATCCTTGAGGTCCGTATTCTCTTTATGAACCTTGCATCCCGCCTTGCGATTGAAACAGCAACGGATGCTGCGATCGAGGGTCTTTCTTTTTACCTTGAAAAATTAAAAAATGCCACAACACCGGAAGATGCTGCAACATCTATCTTTGAGTTCAGCCATGAGCTGAGTTTTATCAGTGGAAATATGCTGCTTCCACTGTTCTTTATATCATTCCGTGATCTTGTATGCAGTCTTTGGGTACGCTATGCAACAAAATACGGCATAGAAGAATTATACCAGAGTGCCCTGTCCATCTATAATTTTGTCCGTGCAAGAGATGTCCGTGGTGCTCTCGATTATATAGAAACTTCTACAACCGAATGCATCAGTGGAACCCGCATGATCTACTGATCATACTACAAAACAGCCTGACTTTGGATTCCATCTCAAAATCAGGCTGTTTTTTCATATTCCGATCTATACTTTTATTTTGCAAACTGGCTGTTGTACAGCTTTGCATAAAATCCATTCTTCTCTAACAGTTCCTCATGTTTTCCCTGTTCTATGATATTTCCATCCCGCATGACAAGAATGATATCTGCTTCCCGGATCGTGGAAAGGCGGTGTGCAACGATGAAACTGGTACGCCCTTTCATCATACGGGCAAATGCTTCCTGTATCTTGATCTCAGTTCTTGTATCGATCGAGGATGTCGCCTCATCTAAGATCAGCATCGGCGGCAGGCAGAGCATAACTCTTGTGATACATAAAAGCTGTTTCTGTCCCTGTGAAAGGCTTCCGCCATCCTCCGAGATCACCGTATCGTATCCTTTTGGCAGACGTTTGATAAAACTATGCGCATGGGATGCTTTTGCTGCCGCAATGATCTCTTCCTCTGTGGCATCCGGTTTTCCCATCGTGATATTTTCACGGATCGTTCCGCTCCGTAACCATGTCTCCTGCAGTACCATACCATAATTACTTCTTAAACTCTTTCTGGTCATCTCATCAACCGGTATTCCGCTGACACAGATTTTTCCACTGTTTACATCATAAAAACGCATCAGAAGGTTGATGAGTGTTGTCTTGCCACATCCCGTAGGGCCTACAATCGCTACACGCTGTCCCGGCTGTACGGAAAGATTGAAGTCCTCGATCAGCTTCTGTTCCGGTGTATAAGAGAAATATACATGGGACAGTTCCACGCTTCCATCTGCCTTCTTTAACACTTTTGCATCTTTGGCATCCGGTACTTCAACCGGCTCCTCGATCAGTTCAAACACACGTGCCGCACAGGCAAGCGCGTTCTGCAGCTCCGTAATGACACCGGAGATCTCATTGAACGGCTTTGTATACTGGTTTGCATAACTTAAAAGACTCGATAACTGTCCAACGGTAATGCTTCCTTTTATTGCAAGAAATGCACCGACAACACCGACTGTCGCATAGACAAGGCTGTTGATAAAACGTGTTGCCGGGTTTGTGATACTGGAAAAGAAGATTGCCCGCAGTGAATATTTCTGAAGTCTTCCGTTGATCTCATCAAACTGCTCTAATGCCTCATCCTCATGGGAAAATGCCTGAACAACTTTCTGATTTCCAACCATCTCTTCGATGAAAGCGGTCTGTTCGCCCCGCGTCTCAGACTGCAGTTTGAACATGGAAAATGTCTTTTTTGCAATAAAACTTGCAACAAACAGTGATAACGGTGTGATAACAACAACCGCAATGGTAATATTCACACTGATCGTCAGCATAAAGATCAGCGTGCCAAGTATTGTCACAATTCCTGTAAAAAACTGGGTAAATCCCATCAAAAGTCCATCTGCAAACTGGTCAACATCCGCAATAACACGGCTTACCACCTCACCGTAGGAATGTGAATCAATATACTTAAGCGGTAAATGTTCGATCCGCTCGAATGCCTCTTTCCGGATATCACGGATCACATTATAAGTAATTTTATTGTTACATGCATTCATGATCCACTGCGCGGCTGCCGTGAGCAAAATCACAACTGCCATACGCTCTAAGATCACAAGGATGCCTGAAAAATCAACCTGTCCCTTTGTTACGATCAGATCCACTGCACGCCCTGTAAGGATCGGGATATAAAGTGTCAGCGCGACGGTAACCGCTGCAAGCACGATCGATAATCCAAGGTAAATCCAGTACCTTCGGATGTAATCCAGCACTTTTTTTATCGTTGTCTCCTGCTGCTCTGTCACTACTTTCTTCATGCTGTCTTACCTCCTTCCTGTTTTTTAAACTGTGAATTGTAAATCTCCTGGTATACCTCACAGCTTTCTAACAGTTCTTCGCTGGTTCCAAGACCAACGATCTTTCCATCGTCAAGCACAACAATGCGGTCTGCATGCTGGATGGATGCTGCTCTCTGGGAAACAATAAAAACAGTTGTCCCGCCTTCCATCTCACGGATTGCTTTCCTGAGTGCAGCGTCTGTTGCGAAATCAAGTGCGGATGCACTGTCATCTAAAATAAGTATCTCCGGTTTCTTTACAACCGCACGTGCGATCGTCAGACGCTGGCGCTGTCCGCCGGAAAGATTTTTTCCACCCTGTTCGACTTCAAAATCAAGTCCACCCTCTTTGTTGTCAATAAATTCTTTTGCCTGTGCTACTGTGATCGCATTGATCAAATCTTCTTCCGAAGCATCCGGATTACCCCATTTTAAATTTTCACGGATCGATCCATGGAACAATACTGCTTTCTGTAAAACAGTACCGATCTTTCCTCGAAGTTCTTCAAGTGAATAATCTTTGACATTTTTTCCGTTTACTTTGACAGAGCCGGCTGTCACATCATAAAATCTTGGGATCAGATTGACAACCGATGATTTTCCGGAACCGGTTCCTCCAATGATACCGATCGTCTCACCTTTTTTTACCTTAAAATCAATATCTGTTAAGGACTCATCTCCGGCACCTGCATAAGTTAATCCCACATGAGAAAATTCCACTGCATACTCTGTATCTTCAGATTCATCAGAATCCGTTGTCTGTGGCTTGTCCATATTCCGGCTGCATCCGTCTGTAATGGATGACTGCATCTCAAAAACAGACTGGATACGGTTTCCACATGCGATAGATTTGTTGATGTTGATGATCAGGTTCGCAAGTTTTACTAATTCTACTAAGATCTGTGACATATAGTTGATCAAAGCAACAACCTGTCCCTGTGTGATATATCCGTTGTCAACACGGACTGCACCAGTCCATACAAGCACAACGATCGCACCGTTGATGATCACGTAGGTAAGCGGATTCATCAGGGCAGATATTTTTCCAACATAGATCTGTGCTCTGGTCAGGAGATCATTATTCTCATTAAAATGTTCTCTCTCATCCTCTTCCTTATTAAAAGCACGGATTACCCTGCTTCCTGTCAAGTTTTCTCTTGTGATCCCAAGCACTTTATCAAGTGCAGACTGCACTTTTTTATAAAGCGGGATACTGATGAGCATAATACCAAATACGATCACGGAAAGCAGTGGAATGGTGACAACAAATACCAGTGCTGCTTTAATATCAATGGTAAATGCCATGACCATTGCTCCAAATACGATAAACGGAGAACGGAGAAACAGACGAAGTACAAGGTTCACACCGTTTTGTACCTGATTAACATCACTCGTCATTCTTGTGATCAGTGTTGCCGTTCCAACGGTATCCATCTCTGTAAAAGAGAGACTTTCAATATGTGCAAACAGCGCATGACGCAGCTTTGTTGCAAATCCGACTGCCGCCTTTGCTGCAAAATACTGCGCGGTAATCGAGCATGTCAGTCCGATCACTGCAAGCAATACTAACACCATACACATCCGCATAATATAGGTCTTGTCCCCGGAAGCCACACCGGTATCAATGATTGCTGCCATAACAAGCGGTACGATCAACTCGAAGGTTGCTTCAAGCAATTTAAAAAGTGGTCCTAATACACTTTCTTTTTTATAATCTTTTAAATAAACCAGTAATTTTCTCATACAAACTCCAAATGTTTATTTTTTAATTTTTTTCATCTGCTGAAGTCCCAGGATCACTGCCCCGCCGATGATAAAGAACAGGATAGAAAAATTGTGGATCGTCATTGCAGGCTGTGGTGTATCAAGTGTGGTCGGTCCCATGATAACCGCATAAATAGAACCGAGCATTAAGCCAACGATCAGAAAGATCGTCTGTGCACGGAAATTTTCAAGTGCCTTACGGATCAGCTTTACAACACTGAAAATGCCAACTAATACTCCACATCCGAATACAAATACAGTTGGAAAACTCTTTAAATTCAGATGCAGGATATCTTTGATCGCCGTCACGATCGGCAGATAAAGCCCCATGATAAGAAGCAGCGTTGATCCGGAAATACCCGGAAGCACCATGGCACAGATTGCGATTGCACCTGCAATAAATACATAAATTCCTGTTGTGACTGTCAGATGCTCTAAATTCATGCTGCTGCCGCCGCCAACCGGGTTAAAATAAGTAATGGCACACACGATCGCTGCTCCAACCAGTATAAATGGAAGATATGCATACTTCCCTTTTAGTGTATCTATTTCTTCACGGACTACGATCGGAATCGCAAAAATAATAAATCCGATAAATAATGAACTGATCGCATAAATATGGGATTCAAAAACATTTGCAAGAATCAGAATCGCAAGGATCATTCCTGTTACCCAGCCGATACCAAGTTTCAATAAAAAGAAAAATGCTGTTTTCTTTTTCTCCATATTTCCTGTGATCAGATCATCAATGGAATCAATAAACTGATCATAAAATCCAAGCAGAAATGCCACAGTTCCACCGGACACTCCAGGAACACTGTCTGCAAGAGCCATACAAAAACCCCTGATAAACTGTATTATGTACATACGGTTACCTCTTTCTTCCTTATTAATATTTACATGTGCCATCTGCACACCATACTGCCTATTATAGACGTTTCGCTTCTGTTTTGTCTAGTACGGTAAACATTAATGTTTTATTTTTCTGTCATTTATTTCAATTTTCCGGCGCAATCCCCACAGACAGAGCAGATTGGGCACCGCCATCAGAAAATTAAAAATATCCGAAATCCCCCATACCACATCAAGCGTGATCACAGCCCCAAGATACACACAAAACATATAAATGACCTGATAGATCCGGACACTGTTCTCCCCAAACAGATACCGTACGGCACATTCTCCATAGACATTCCAGCCGATGATCGTGGCAAATGCAAATAAGACCAGCGATAACGACAGCATCTCATCTCCCCACACCGGCAATTCCCGGAATACAGCAAAACACATCCGCTCGCCAGACACTCCCACATAATTGCCCGGATGGGCGATCATACTTGAAACGGAGGCAATCCCAGTGATCGCACACATCACAACCGTATCCCAGAATGGTCCCGTCATGGAAACGAGTGCCTGATCCTGCGGTGAGACATTCTGTGCTGTCGCAGCTGCCATTGGGATAGAACCAAGCCCTGCCTCGTTTGTAAACAGTCCCCTGGAAATCCCCGTCCTTAAACCTGCCATCACCGTGGTTCCGACCACACCTCCTGCTGCTGCCTCTGGCACAAATGCAGATGTTACGATCATTTTTACCGCCTCCGGAACTACAGTATGATTTTTGATCAGGATAAAAATACAGCCTCCTAAATAAAATGCACTCATAACCGGCACCAGCCAGGTACACACTTTTCCGATCTGCCTGCTTCCCCCGATGATCACTTTTCCGGCAAGCACACCTGCTGCTATCCCGATGATATGCGGCGATATTCCTATCTGTTCCGTAACTGCCGCACTAATGGAATGTGCCTGTACACTGCTGCCGATCCCAAGTGACGCCAATATTGTAAATACAGAAAATAAAACCGCCAGTCCTTTCTTTTTCATCCCAATTTCCAGCACATACATCGGACCGCCGGTCATTCTTCCATCCTTTTCTTTTTTACGGTACTTCATAGATAAAAAACACTCACCATAACAGGTCGCGATTCCAAGCACACCGGTGATCCAGCACCAGAACACTGCACCTGCACCACCGATCGCTATCGCTGTGGAGATACCGATGATATTCCCTGTTCCGATTGTAGCAGCAAGTGCTGTCGCAAGCGCCGTGTAAGACGCATGATCTGTATCCGAAAAGCTGAGTCGGATCCCCTGCGGGATTTTGCGCTGAATGAATTTCAGGCGAAATGTAAAATACAGATGTGTTCCAAGAAGGAGCAGGATCTGCCCCGCGACCGCAAACTGGCTGATTTTTTGCATAAGAAATCCCCGTATACAGATACCCTTGTTCTAAGTATACGGGGATTTTACAAAATTCATTCTTTGATTTTATTCTCTGCCTGTCATACTTCCAGACCATTTTTTATAATCCAATTTATTATGCAGTGATCTTTTTTCTCCGTTCAAACACCTGACCAAGCCGGTCTAGTCCTTTACTACAGACGATCGTATAGATACTGCCAAATACATTTGCACCGATACGAAGCAGCACGGCATTTTTCATTCCAAACAGTCCCGCCGCGATTGATAATGCACCAAACGTATTAAAGGCTGTCTGCCACGCATAACCGGCAGAATACCCGACTCCGATACCACCTATCATTCCGATATACGGATACATGGATTCCGGAAGCGCTAAATATAATACTACAAACAAAAGACTTCCAACGATATTAAACATCCCTCTTTTCTCTGCTCTTTCGTTGCAGTCACCGGTAAACGGCAGACAGACGGACATACAGGCGATCCCGGCCCACATAGCTCTTGGAAGTCCAAGGACAGACATCAAAAGCATCGCAGAAGAAACGATCAGTGTCAGTTTCACATACCATCGGTTTCTGGCAGATGAAAGCTCAAATTCCCGGAACAGATCTAAAAACGTTCTCCGGTAAGGTCTGTTTTTCTGATTCTTATAAAAAATTGCCATACAGAGTAACATTCCAACAAACAGTCCCTCCACACGCAGCAGATACGCATGTCCACTCACATCATATCCAAGTAACAGCAGATATCCAAGCACAAACGTGGAATGATTATACATGATCACATTGTGGCATCCTAAAATCATCAAAAGCATGATACAGCATACGTTTACCAGAAATGCCAGAAACGGTGAGAGCATATTGCTAAAACGCGGTCCCACGATCAGTATTCCAAAAATTCCCGCGATTGAAAGAAGTCCGTGCGTGGTCTTAATCCCAAAATCTGCCTGTCTAAGCACCAGTACAGCTAAAAGAACCGTCACTCCGACCACACTATTTTCCGATCCGGTCAGTTTACTGAATAATGTCACAACTGCCACACAAAATGCCATGACCAGATAAACTTTAAAGTTATAGATTAAGATATGGCGCCTTTTTTCTTTTTTGTCTGCTGTATTTTTGATCAGCTGTTTTGAGCCGGTCGAACTAAGCTGAAGTTCCTGATAAAATGTCATAGTACTCTCCCTTCTTATGCTGTTTTCCAATGAAAATATCTTTTTCATCTGCATCTTAAATTTGTGTTTTTAGCAAAGTAGAGAGTACTATAGCGCAATTTACCCGAAACGTCAAGATTTCATTTTTCTTAATAGACAAAACCTCACCCCCACTTTATTTCCTACTATTTCCATATGTTAAATTGGATATTAAAACAAGGGTAACGTTTTGTCAATAGATATTCGTGCTGTACTGGCAAATTTTATGAATCATAAAAACATCTGCCCCTTTCTCATTTTTATGATATACTCGATTTATGACAAAAGAAATAGCATACAAAATCCTGGGGTTTACCCCTATTATGTGCCATCCTCACTTCAGTTCCATCTCGTCTTTCATCCCGGCAAATCCGAACTTTTCATACATCGGGCGTCCCATCTCGGTTGCTTCCAAAGAAATCGCATCAATTCCTTTGTTCTTTGCATTCTCCACCAACAACGACAGTGTGTGATATGCGATTCCCATTCGCCGGTACGCCGGATTTGTATACATGTTCATAATATATGCCTTCTTTCCGGTCGGATTGTGATAGGTCGGCATAACCTCAAAATAACTGATACCGCCTGCGCCAATGATCTTTTCTTTGTCATATACCAGTATTGCAGTATGGCTGCCGTCTTTCAATGCTTTTTCATAATAGGCTCTCGACTGTACTGCAACTTCTGTCATATCCACATCATCATCTAACTTATTTGCTGCTCTTAAAACTTCAATCCTTGTTGTGACTAAAATATCTATATCTTCTGGCATGGCTGTTTTGTATGTAAAATTCATAGCTGCTCCTGTCATTGTTATCTGATTTTATCATTTCTATTAACGATTCTAAACCTTTCTCCTATTATTTTCAAATCTTTTGTGAATGACGTGGTGCTGTTTACAGCTAACTTCTTTTCCACGAGATGCGCATCCCGCCCGGAGTTTTTTGATTCATAGGACGTAATTTCCTATGAATCAAAAAAAGAATCCCGCCTAAGCAGAATCCTTTTTTATCACTATGCAATAATATCAACCTTTCACCGCACCCACGATTCCATTTGCAAAACTCTTCTGCAGCACAAGGAACAAAATTCCAGTCGGCAAAGAACAGATCAGCACACCAAGCATCAGTACGCCGTAGTCAATACTGTAACCCACGGAAAGATTTGCCACTAACATCGGCATCGTCTGTGATGTATCTGACATCATGATAACTTTCGGCCAAAGGTAATTGTTCCATGCATTCATGAAAGTTACGGTAAGTGCTGCAGCATAGGTGGATTTCATAGTCGGCATAAAAATGGTAAGGAAGATTTTAAATTCACTTAAGCCATCAATTCTTGCCGCCTCAATGATTTCCATCGGAAATGATCTCGCACTCTGCCGGAACAACATGATCAAAAACGGCGTGGAAATCGTCGGCAGGACATATGCGATCCAGGTACTTGATAAGCCCATACCGGAAAACAGCTTAAATAACGGGATTAAAGTTGCTGCAAACGGAACCATCATCGCAAGAAGTAAAATATTCATCAGTGTATCTTTTGCTTTATCGTGGTAAATCTCAAATCCATATCCTGCGATCGAGCAGATAAATAAAGATAATACACTAAGGATCGTTGAATAAAACAGTGAATTACAAAACGCTCTTGATACATTCTGCATTTCAGTCAGTTTCATCAGGTTCTGGATAAAATTTGTTCCAAGACTCAGTTTTCCACCAAGAACGTCTGTACTGTTGTTTGTTGCAGCCGCGATCATCCAGTAAAGTGGAAATACGGATATAAACGAAGCTATGATCAATATGATATGCGTGCCTGCATTTTTAAATTTTCCTTTCATCGCTTGTCACCTACTTTCATCTGAACAAAGGATAATATTGCTACCATAATAAAGATCACATACGACATTGCCGCTGCGTATCCGAATTGTGGATTATATTCAAAACTTGCTTTATATATGTAATGGGACATTGTCAGTGTTGAGTTTGCAGGACCGCCGCCTGTTAAATTGACAGACTCATCAAATAACTGTAATGTACCATTGATCGACATAATTGTTGTAAGTAAAATCGTTGGTCGAAGAAGCGGAATCGTAATCTTTCTGAAAATTGCAAATGGACTTGCTCCGTCAATTTTCGCCGCTTCATATAATGAATCATCGATATTCTGCAGACCGGCTAAATAAAATACCATATTGTATCCCGTCCAGCGCCAGATCAGTGCAAGAATAATGATCGCTTTTGCTGTATGGACATCGCCAAGCCAGTTGATGCGCTCGCCGATCAGCCCTAATTTCAGTAAAACCGTGTTGATATAACCATCATAGGCAAATAATGTTTTAAAAATGATCGAATAAGATACCAGTGCTGTACAGCACGGTAAGAAAATCATTGTCCGGTAAATTCCTTTTCCCCGCAGATCCTTTTTATTTAAAAGACATGCCAGAAAAATTGCAAGAATCAGCATTACCGGCACCTGAATAATCAGATAAAAGAAATTGTTTGTAATTGCAGTACGGAACACGCCGTCTTTTAACAATCGCGCATAATTGCTAAGACCGCCCCATGTCTGATTGTTGCCAATTCCTGTTTTAAATGACAAAATAAACGCCTGGAGCATTGGATAAAAATTCATTGCAAATATCAGCAGTGTCGCCGGCAGCAGGAAAGCCCATCCTGTAACACTTTGTTTTTTATATAAACTGACTCTTTTTTTCGCTTTCATATTATTCCCCATTTCTGCGCTGCTCTTCAGCGCATCTCAAGTTTGTGCGTCAGCACAAATCTTGCGTGTGAAAAATATATTTTTCACACTGATCCCCATTCCTGAACTATTTGTTTTGACAGAGAAAGCTGCCACATAAGATATCCTTTTTTGGCAGCTTTCCCTTTTGCCCGCCAGGCGCGCAGTTTATTATTTTTCAAAAAGTATAAATACAGGGAGGATTGATCTATACTTTTTTACTGACCAATGTTAAACTCGATCGTTGCCTGTGCCTCTTCGATCGCACTGTCAAGATCACTTGAACCATTCAATACGTTTGTCAAAGCTGTTCCAAGAGCTTCTTTTTCCTCAGACCAGTAAATACCTTTGTTGATTGTAGGAATATTGCTTCCGTAAGATACGATCTTAGAGTAAATTGCCTCTCCGCCAAAGTAATCAGAAACCTGATTGTAAGCATCACTGTCTGCTGCCGGAAGATAGGTTGCGATCGCACCTAACTGTGAAAGAATGTTATCGTAAAATTCGGTGCTTCCTGCCCATGTTGTTTTAAAGAAATCTACTGCCAGATCATAATTTTTGCTGGAGGAAGAAATTGCCCATGTAGAACCACCCTGTGCAGAGTAATTTGTTGCACCCGGATAATCATTTAATTTTGGCATATTTGTAACAGCCCAGTTTCCTTCCTGTTCAGCCTGATCTGTGGATGTGATCGTTGCACAGATCCATGAACCATTGATTGTTCCAACTACAGTACCATTATTGATAGAACCCTGATAACCGGACCAGTCTGTCTGTTCCTGCAAAATACCTGCATTGATCAGATCCATATATACATTCATGGCTTCTTTTAATCCATCATTATTGACAAGAGAAATCTTTCCTTCCTCATCAAATACAGAAATTCCTGCAGACTGTAAGATCATATTTAATAAATCAGGCTCGCCCTGCACATTGGTAAGCATTGGCATTCCTGTCTTATCGAGCACATCTTTTCCGATCTCAATGAATCTGTCCCATGTAATATCTGTCAGATCATCGATCGTATATCCTGCCTGATCTAAGTAATCTGTTCTGTAGCAGGCAATGACCGTATTGCTGTCATATGGAACACCATAATTTTTTCCATCCTTTACAGAATTGGCAACTTTTGCTTCTGCAAAGTCAGCAAACGCAATTCCGGAATCTGTCAGATCTGCAAACACATCCGGATAATTCTGAAGATATTTTGCAAATACCTGATCGTCCATTAAGAAAATATCAGGAAGCGCATCCAGCTCACCGCTCATTGCATAGGTTTGAACCAGTGTCTGGATATCGGAAGATACTGTCTCGACCACATTAATATTTACATCCGGATGATCTTTCTGATACAGTTTTCCGGCTTCCTTCATTGCATCTACGTTAAATGAATCCCAGCACCAGACAGTAAGTGTTCCCTCTTGTGAACCACCTTCTGCATTACCTGACGCATCATTTTTCTCTGTTCCTGCCACAGCCTGATCCCCTCCTGCTGTGTTTCCATTTGCTGCTGCACTGTCATTTGCAGATGAACTTCCGCATCCTGCCATTCCAAGCAGCATAGACGCTGCTAATACCATAGTCATTACTTTCTTTTTCATCCTGTAACCCTCCATATTAAACATTTTGATAAGCTTTTCTTTCTGGCTGCTTATCTTTGTTACAGGTAAATGATACCATCATAAGAGCCATTTTCTTTAGGACTATCTTTACCTTAATTTTTCATATTTTGGGATGTTATTTGATTCAGTAGGACTATTTTTAGAAATTTGCATTAATTTGTTTTTTGAAACATCCTGCCCGGAGGTTTTGTTATGTAATTGGGAATTTCAACAAATTTTCCAATTACATAACAAAAAACGGCGGTTCATTCACGAACCACCGCTGCTGCTTTTACCTGTATATTCGAAAGACAATCTGACAGATCATCCTGCGTCAGGGAATTATTAAACTCATCTTCCACGATCGCCTCTATCTCATATGTTTTACTTCCATAATTCACAGTTATAATATTCCCAGACAGATCTGTCAAAATCTTTGTAACCTGCTGACCTCCGAAAAACTCATCTTTTGCAAGATAATTTTCGTACCCTGACATGTCTTTTACCGCCGGAAGCAGACCAATTTCTCCGATCAGCTCATTCATAAAATCAGAGTCTTTTTCAAACATTTCCACCAGAAAATCCACTGCTGCATCCGGATTTTTTGCATTTTTCAACACATACCATGCACTTCCACCGACATTTGATGCCGCCACCGTCTTTATCTCTCCATCATACACCGGGATTGGCACAACTCTCCAGAGACCGCTTTGTTCCTCCACACTTTTTATGCTTGAAACGATCCAGCCTCCACTGATCACACTTGCAACGCTTCCATTCTGAAAAGCAGAAATAAATTCATTCCAGCCATTGACACTCACGCCGACATTTCTTTTTAGTAATTGCTGATATGTGTGAAGTCCTGCTTTTAAATACTCATTATCCTCAATATCCGCATGATTGTTTTCATCCACATACCAGTGACCGCCGCTCTGCATGATGATACGAAGCAGCGGTGAATCTGTCGGATCTAATGTCAGCATCGGGATTCCGAGCTTTTGATAGACATCCTCTCCGATCTCTATGTATCGTTCCCAGGTAAGATCCTGCATATCCGCCTCGGTATAACCCGCCTGTTCTAAAATATCGAGCCTGTAAAAAAGTGCTGCTGTTCCGCTGTCAAACGGGATTCCATAAAATCTGTCTCCCTTGGAACAGAGCTTACTTTTATAATCCGTATATCTGTCATAATCAACTTTGTCTGTAAGATCTACAAACTCATCCTCGTATTGTGATAGCACATCCTGGATATCATAATCTTCGATCATGATCACATCGGGGAGTTCCTGATACATCTTGGATGCGATCAGGTTTTTGGTATCTGCTAAGATTTCTTCTCTCTCTTTTGTCTCTACTATGATCTGAATATCTTTATGTGTTTTTTTATACTCTTTCGCCGCAAGTTTTGCAGCTTTTACATTAAAAGTATCATCCCATGTCCAGATTACGATCCTGTCTGTTTCCTTTTCTGCGCTCACGCTCTGCCGTTGTCCGCAGCCACATAACATAGCTAAAATCAAGCCCATTATAATGCCAAATCCTGCTCTTTTCATTTTTCATCCGTCCCCGTCTTATAACTCACCGGTAAAACGATTACCACCGTCGTTCCCTTTTGTTCTTCACTGAAAATATTGATCCCATAGTCGTCTCCATATAAAAGTTTTAACCGCTCCTGCACATTGTGGACTCCGATTCCGGAATAATGCTCTTTTCCGGTTGGTTCATTCATAATTTTTAAAACTTTTTCCTTCGTCATTCCGACACCATCATCAATGATCTGGATCTCTAATTTTTCCTCCTTCTGTTTTACCACGATCTGAATCGTTCCGCATCTGCCTTCCGGATACGCGTGAAAAAATGTATTTTCAATGAAAGGCTGTAAGATCATTTTCGGCAGAAGATATTCCTCACATACTCTCGAAACATAATATTCTACCTGTATACTGTCCCCATATCTCGTCTGGTTGATCAGGATATAATTCTGGATATTGATCATTTCCTGTCTCACCGGAATAAATTCATCCGAGTTACTGATCGTATTACGCAAAAGACTGATAAACGCATCGATCGTCCGTACCGTTTTTGCTGTATCATTCTGATATACCAGCCATTTGATGCTTGCAAGCGTATTATAAATATAATGCGGATTGATCTGCATCTGCAATGCACTGATCTCCGCCTGTCTCTGCTTTTTCTGCGTCTGCACCAGTTCATCCACATAGTGTTTCAGATCATCTAACATATAATTATAGGTGGAAGCTAACTCCTGCGCTTCCGTAGTTCCCTCCACTGTCATATATTCTGAAAAATTCCCTTCCCGGATCGCAGACATTTTTCCGATCAGCTTTGCTAACGGCCGCATGGTCTTATGCGTATAAAACAGACATGCCATCAGAATAAAGATTCCTATTGCACTGCAGCTTGCAATCAGAAACGGCATATTATAAAGATCCTGCAACGCCACATCATTATCGATCAGCGCATAAATCGCACACTTCTGATATGGCAGTATCCGTTTCATCAAAGTATACACGGTACTGTCCTGCTTTAATTCCATACGCAGTTCATCCGCATTTTTAATTTTTTCAAACCATTCTTCCTGTAAATGCGTCCCTGTGATGCCCGGTCTGTCGCTGCATAGAACGATTTCATGGTCATCCACAAGATAAAAGGACGTTGTATCTGATACAAAATAATTGTAATACTGCTTTAACTCCTCCATCGTAAGCGTCACAAAAGCAATCGCATAAACTTCCCTGCTTTCATGATAATACAGGGCTTTTGAAATGATCAGTGTATCAGCATTTCTCGATGTGGTCGTATAAGCCTGACCAGTGTAAGTATAATGGATGACATCCGGATCACTTAATGCTTTTTTGGCCGGTTCTGATTGTAAGATTTCCTGATCTGTAACGCAGATATTTTCCGTTCGCGACAGATAATGTTTACCATTATATCCAACAACAAGAATGTTCAGCCGCTCCATATCTGCAGATTTACTCTTCTCTAAATCCTGCTCCATCTGATAAACATTCTGAAATGTCTGCGTATTGTCGAGTTCCGACGTTTCATTAAAATAAAGCCGGAATGCCCAGCTTGAATCTATCGCATCAAAAACATTCTGGATATGATCATGAAAATCATTAAATTCTTTTTCGATCTGTTCAAAAACCTTTTCCTGGGAATCCCCGTAATTTTTTGTAAAAACCTGCCTCGACATAACAAGCACTACAAAACTGACGGTAACGGCGATCAGGCTGATCCCAAGCATTACGATCAGTGTGATCTTTCCTGAAAAACTATTAAAACGGCTTTTTATCTTATCCATGATTCTTCCTTCGATAGACTGACGGTGTCTTTCCCGTAACTTTTTTAAATACCCTGCAAAAATAGCTGTGCTCCGAATATCCTACCTTTTCGCTGATCTGGGCAATTGACAGATCTGTATTCTCCAGTAGCTCACATGCTTTAGCCGTCCGGATCTCATTTAGATAATCACTGAACCCTTCCTTCATATGCTGATGAAAATACGCCGAAAGATAATGATAATTAAAATTAAACTCTTCTGCCATATCCTCAAGTCTTAAATCCTGCTCATAATTTTTTTCAATAAAAGCTAACATCCTTGGAATCCTGTCATCTACAGTTTTCTGTGTAACTCCGATCTGTGCAGTGATTTTTTCCAATATCTGACGCATCACTTCTTTATAATCCTGCTCGTAATGCGCCATCGAAATCTCCCTGAAATACTCATACCGCTCTGCATCTTTCTGTTCTTCTGTCAGATCAAGCTGATCTAATAAATAATAGACCATGTTTTTAATCTGGTTTTTCAGCGATGCAATATCAATTTCACTCTGCAAGGCCTTTGTATTATATTCCTCAAGCAGACGCAGTGCTTCCCCATACTCCTTCATGGATAAAAATTTATTATACTTAAAAAAATCAAATTTTACAGCAGGTATCTTTTCTTTTTCCGTCATTTCATCTGCCAGAATAAATTTAAGGTCTTTATAATAAAATACCTTATCTGCATATGCTAAAATATCCTGCCGATAATACTGCCTGATTAGACTCATTCCATCAAACGTCCTGCTGCACACTCCAAGAATATATTCAGAAAGTACCGCTAACTCCGCTGTCATCTGTTCAAAAAAACGGATCATCTGCGCATCATTTGCCGGTTTCGCACACATTACTACAATGACCAGTTCTTCCTGCAGGATCATGACCATTCCATTGGCAGCTTCAAAATCAGCGACATCCTTTTTTATTTTCTGATACAGGAGTTCAGATACATTCGGTGGAATCTCATTCTCATTTTTGATCCGCATCCCGAAAATATGAAAATGGGAATATGGAAAAATCTGGCTGAAAGCCACCTCATCTAATTCCTGTGACATCCCGATCAGATAACGCTCCATCTCCGCAGCATAATTGATTCCTTCACTCTTTTCTTTCCTTTTATAACCCGGAATTTTCTGCGCTGCTTTCTCTAATACGTTTAACAGTTCTTCCTCATTCAATGTCGGTTTTAAAATATAATCTATGGCACCATTTGTCAGCGTTTTTTTCACATATTCAAACTTATCATATCCGCTTAAAATAATGATGGCAATATCCGGATAAATCTTATGCACCATCTCCGTAAATGCAACTCCATCCATCACAGACATCACAATATCGCTGATGATAATATGCGGCTTTAACTCTTCTGTAAGCCGCAGTGCTTCATTTCCATTGGTCGCTTCCCCAACAATTTCATAGCCTTCCTGCTCCCAGTGGATCATATATTTTAATCCCTGCCGCATAATATATTCATCATCAACGATCAAAACCCGAATCATATATCCTTCTCCCCATGTGGTGTTAATTAAACTCCGCAATGCAGGTCCGGAAAATCAGAGATTTTCCGGACTGACGGGCATCTACATTCCACTTCGGTCCGTGCTAAACAGGTGCCACCGGCACCTAGCACCACCCTATCACATGAGAATAAAACAAAAAAGTGTCTGCAAGCAGCCATTTTTTATTTTACCCTCATGTGGCACTGCTCATTGCTTACGCACATTATACCATCTAAATCACATGGGAAAAAGGAATGAAAAGAAAGAAAGCAAAATAATATAAATTCTTAAAATAGTGCAAATTTATTCTATTTTGATAATAAACACACCGTCTCGACAGTTGTTTCAGTTTCCAAGGGAAGTTCTTTCACTTCCTCACCATCAACAGGCACAGGAAAATTGAATACGATCTTCTTTATCCAGCTTCCGTCTTTCCTTTTCTCCGGGAACATCTCAATTCGCTCGATAAAGGCCTTCATAAACTCCTTCTGCTCCGCTTCCGTTGCGGAATGGTAGACTTCATCAAATGCCAGTAACAAGCGATAGATATTGTCTCCGGAAATCTTCTCCTGCTGGATGCTGCGGATCTGACTTTGCAATTCGCCAATCTGAACTTCGATTTCCTCTATGGTATCATACTGCTCATCATAGCGGCGCTGCAAGTCCAAAATCTTTCTGTCATAGTGGGCATCATTGAGGTCCAAGGTATCCATCTGACGCTCCAAGCGGCTTTTCGTTCCAAAGGCTTGCTTTAGCCGCCCTTGTAGGACAGCAATCTGCTTTTCCATATCTTCTGTATCAACTGCTGTTCCGATTTTCGCCTGAATTGCTTCTACAAATCGTGGATTGTTGACCATAGCGGAGATAACCTTCGCCACAAATTTGTTGATTTCCGTCTGCTCGATATTCAGACGGAAACTGCACTCATGCCCTGTCGGTGTAACCGTATTTTTGCAGTAGTAATAATACCGTGTTTTCTTGTCCTTGCTGTGCGCCTTGGCGATATTGCCATACATACTCTTTCCGCAGCATGGGCATTTCAAGATACCGGACAGGATGTGTGCGTGGTCTGGATTGTTAACCTTTTCCCGCTTAAAGGAATTGATCTTGCGCTTTTCCTGTGCCAGATACCAATCCTCTTCGGAAATGATAGCTTCGTGTTGTCCTTCATAAACCGGGAACTCCGACTGCTCAACCACGTGCATCTCGTTTCTTGTACCCTGTTTCTTTTCTGTTCTTCGTCTGCCGTAAGCAATCTTTCCCATATAAACAGGATTGTACAATACATTTTTCACAAAATCTCTTGAAAATCCCGGAATGGTATTATTCTGTCTTAGTTTCTTAGTATAACCATTGCGGTTCAGATATTTTGCAACTCCTGCAACACCCTCATTAGTGTGAATGTAGCGGTCATAAATGACACGAATTACTTCCACTTCATCCTCTGCAATGACAAGGTTTCCATTTTCCAGTTTGTATCCATATGGAGCGAAACCGCCGTTCCATTTGCCCTCACGAGCCTTTTGCTCACGTCCTGCCATTGTCTGTGTGCGGATATTTTCTCGCTCAATCTCTGCCACCGCAGACAGCACAGAGATCATCAGCTTTCCTGCATCCTTGGAGCTGTCAATGCCATCCTCCACGCAGATCAGATTGACACCGAAATCCTGCATGAGTTGCAAAGAGTTCAGAACGTCCGCTGCATTTCTGCCAAATCGGGACAGCTTAAAGACCAACACATAAGAAACATCATCTTTGCCGTCCTGGATGTCATTCAGCATCCGTTGAAACTCCTGCCGCCCTTGAATGTTCTTTCCAGAAAAGCCCTCGTCAGAATACTCCCCGGCAACGATCATATCCTCGTATGCCGCATACTTCCGCAGCTTGTCACGCTGGGCATCCAAGCTGTATCCGTCAACCTGCATCGAGGTGGACACTCTTGTATAAAGATAGCATTTAAGTTGTTTCTTTTTCAGAATCTCCACCTCCCTCATTCCTTCCTTTTACCATAAGTCCCTCGTTGCGGATATAATACTCCAAAAGCCACAGCACATAATCCGGTGCATGGCGGTTGTCCAATTCCCATTCAGTCATAGTCCGGTAAGGAATATGGACGAGCTTGCAAAAATCTTTCCGATTCAGTCCTGTGCTTTCCCGCAACTTTATAATTCTGTTTTTACAATCCATCCGTCTTTTCTCCACAAAAGCAAAAAATACACGTTGCGTAATCATTATAGCATAGCCATAGTGAATACGCAACGTGTAAATTGCAAATTTTACGCAGCCTTATCCGTCAGAAGCTGCGCTTGATTACTTTCCTCGGAATACTCCACTTCCTGCGGAGCGTCCTGTTCCAATTTATCCAAAACCTGATGTCCATATTTTTGGAGCATCTGACTCATAACATCCACACAGCGGTCAAATGCCGCATTATATTTCGCTTCCTCATAATATTTCTTCAATAGGCGATTCCTCCATCAAAGTTCCATATCCTGTCCACGCTTCCGGGCAGTGTGTTCGTGCTCCTGCGTTTTTTTTCCTCTGCTGAGGACAACATCAAGAAAAGCCCGAACCCTTTCGGATGCGATTTCCAGTGCATCCAGAAAGGGTTGGGCTTTCTGTTTGAGTTCCATATATTTTTCGTTTACCGCTTCATACCGCTGCTTCCAGATGGAAACCGTCTTTTCTGCGGAAGCCAGTTTTTCTTTCAGACGCTTGTTGTCAGCATTGACGATAATGCCATTGACCGCATGGCGTTTGAGTGTGTCGCATTCATCCGGTGTCAGCGTGATATTGTTTCCGAATGTGGCTTTTTTGCCCATTACTTCAATGTCCTGCACTGTCAGCGCAATGGTCTTTGCCGCCTTGGTTTCCTTTTGCAAAGATTCCAGTTTCTTTTTCTGTTTTGCTGTGGCAGCTTTGGCATCCTCCAAATTCTGTTCTGCCTGTGCCACCTGCCCGGTCACAGCTTCCAGCCGCTGCTGTTCTGCCTGCACCTTGAACTGGGTCACAGTCAGATGTTCCTCTGTACTGCCACGCTCTCCACGCTCCACATCGGTATAACCGGCGTTTCGCATGAAATTGAAAAAGTCATCCTGCAACACACTGTAGGATGACTTCAAAATCTTTTTCCCTTTTGCGTTGAGCATGGGATTTCCGTCCTCGCCAAGCACCGGCTTGGACTCCCATTTCTTGCTGCGGCTGACCTGTGTGATGACCTCCTTAACGGTTCCCCGGAGGGCTTCATCCTTGCATCGCTTCGACCAAAGGATCTGCTTTTCCACCACCGGGATATAGACCACATGGAGGTGGTAGTGGTACACATCCTCGCCCAGAGCTTCGGACATTGCCCGGTTGCGCTCATCGGCGTGCATCACAGCGGAGAGGATATACTGCTCACCACCCACAATCTCCACGGCGGCTTTATAGGCATCGGCATAAAACTGTTTCGCAAATTCATAGCCGCCGTAGTTGTAGAAATAAGCGGAGTTCACATCAAATACCAACTCACCGTATTTGACGGCATCCGGTTTCAGACCTCTGGTGGAGATCACGCCGTCTTGTTCCATCTGCTCAAACATTTTTACATAATCGTCCGTGGGTGCTTTGAAATGGACGTTCAGAGAAGTGCGTTCCGGCACGATGTCCTGATTGCTGTAGCTGTCCTTTTCACGCTCATTGTGTTCCTGTACCTTTGCCACATCTGCCGGGTTTCCCAAGTCCTGATTTCTGGCTACGGTACGGTCTATTCCATCGTTTCTTGCCATTGGCGTTTCCTTTCTTTGAGATTTGCAGACAGCGGAGAACTACGGAGAGGCACTTTTTCAAAGTGTAATAACCCACTATGACACTTTCATCCATACTGGCTGCAAAGTGCCGTGGGCTCTCCGAGGGCTCTCCCGAGGGGGAATGCGGTCACTGCGGTGACCTCTGCTGACCAAGGCGAAAATGTCTGCGCCTTTTCCCATGGTCAGCCCCGTCTGCATGAAGCTGTTCTGTGTCAACTTCCTCTTGCAGCCGATGTCCACAGACACTTTTTCAAAAGCCTGTGGACATAGAAACAGCCCGAACGAGAGGATGTGTGCTGTTTCTATAACGAGCGTTTCACGCTCTTTTGCTGCGTACATACGTACCAGCAATGGGATTTACTCGACCTGCCGCCATTCCTTCGGAATGTCCTCCGGTACGTACGTACACGGCGAATCTCCGTAAAACCCATTTATATGAGGTCGTGCAATGGCTTCCACTCCCATGAATCCCCAAACCCGCCGTCCGGCAGAGTTGGTGATATTGTTGCAATGTTCCAGATTGAATCTCCCGGCATTGGCAATCATGGCGTCGCTGAAGCTGCGGGCTTTCAGCGGTGCAAGGGAATTTTCTTCGCACCACATCCGGTAGATTTCATAGAAATCCTTGGAACTGATGGACGCATCCGCTTTACGCTGGATGTATCCCTCGGAATCCATGAAATCAAAGATATTGTTGTTGTCACGCTTGACCGCTTCCCGGTTTTCCCAGATACGCTCACTCTCCGTAAACTTAAAGTTGTTGGCAACAAGCCGCTGTAAGCCTTCAAATGCCCACAGGAAGATACCCTCGGATTCGGCTTTCATCTTCTCCGCAAGGTCGGGATCGTCAGCTCTGTCCACTGGCTTTTCCTTGGTGGTCAGCACAAGCTGTCTGCGATAAAATCCGTCACTGCGGTCATACAAGGCTTGCAGATCACCGTTGCTGAATGCCAGCAATCGGGCGAACATCCAACCCTGATAACTCTGCTTGCCTTTGCGTTCCAAATCCATCTTGCCCTGTGCGGTGACAATGGATTTTACATAGTTGGTCTGGCGCAGAGCTTCCATCCGCATATCATCATCCACGCACAGGAGAATGTGTTCCAAATCGGCACGGGCGAAGCGGTTTTCAGAAATCTTGCCGATGCTGCCGTCTTTCATATTCGTGCCGAAGATGGTAGACAGTACCGCACCGATTTGAGATTTACCCTCGCCGCCGTTGCCTTTAATCACCATCATGCGCTGCCCCTTGTTGGAGGGAATCAGGCAATAGCCGATAAACTCCTGCAAAGTTGGAATGTCCTCGGCGTAAAGCAACCCATCCAGAAAGTTCAGCCAGATCACCGGCGCAGTAGCATCGGGATTGTAAGCAACCGGCAAACGGCTCCGCACGATAGCCGGTCTGCCCTCGGTAAATGTGCCGTTCAATAGCAGCGTACCGTTGGACAAATGAATCCGATCCTGCTCCGGTGGAAAGTCCGGCACTTGCGCTTCCAGTTTCAGCACTTCCAGAATGTTGGTGATCTTCCGGGGGATATTGTTTACGGCACAGAATTTCAGCTTGTCGTAAATCTCCCCACGCAGAGGAAGATCGTCCGTCACTCGACCATCGGGCGTGAAAAAAGCTCCGTTTGCGAAGATGATCCTGCGCTCTTGCAGAAATTCTTCACAAAACAGAGCTTCGTTGATGTTCTGCCCGTCAAACCACATGGGCAAGTTCATATCAGGCGTTTTCCGGTTCTTCGCCATGGTGCGCCACCTCCTTTTTCTTTCGTGCGGTATACTCTTGCAGAAAAGCAATTTTGCCGTCCTGCATCAGCTTGTCCACCAATGCCACCCGTTCTTCCAGATCACCCACCGTCAGCACATCTGCCATATATTCGATATAGCAGTGCATCTGGCAGGCTTCCACAAAACGGTCATCCAGAGCATCTTCCGGTGTCTTGGGAGCATAGCGCACTTTCCAATCTTCCAACAGATGCAAATAATCCGTCAGCACCCGGAAGCACAGCATTTCATCCTCCCGGAACTGACGGATATAGGGACGCTTCGGCTTGACCATAGCTGCGGCAGTGGGCGGTTTCGGGTCAAGCCCGAAGTCCAAAGCCAGCTTTTGCGCTGCTTCATAACTGCTCAGATTGAACAGCCTTGCCACAAGGTCGATCACATCCCCTTTGGCTCCGCAGCCGAAGCAGAAAAAATAGTCCTCATTCAGCTTCAAGCTCGGATGCCTGTCGTTGTGGAATGGGCAGCAAGCCATGCCGTTGTGGCTCACTTTCAGCCCGTAGTGTTCGGCGGCTTGCTTGACGCTGATTGCCGCCTTGATGGTTTCATAGATTGTCATAGAAAACCCTCCGTTCATAATATTCTGGAAAGCACGAAGCACCCGCCGTGATTGGCAGGTGCTTCGCTCCTTCTATTATGGTTATGACGGATTTTTCAAAAAACAGGCTAATGACAGGACAAGCCTGTTTCAAAAAACAGGACAACTTATCTGAGGACGTAGATTTCTTCACATTTACATGATATAATTAGAAAAATGAAAAAACAGGACAGGAGGGCAAGCATGAATCAAGAATTGATGACATTGGATTTCTGGCAGGATACGGTCATATATGAGAGCAAAACATTTCCTGTCGGTACACTTGCCTGTGATGCACTGAATGTTCCTGTGAATACCATTGCAAAAATAAACGAGCAATGCGAGAAAATCAATCTGCTGCTTGGAATATTAAACGCCGGACAGGATGCTTCTGCACTCTGTCCTATTGCAACGGAAGCTGCTCTGACGATGCTTGATATTCTCAGTCAAACACCGCCGTTCTCCTATATGAATATCTCAAAGCACAGAGAACGGATTGAAAAAGTCTTTACTGTGGACAATGCGCTGAAATATGTGGAGTTTGCCATAAAAGCCGCAACCAATTCTTTGCAATTTGAAGAAATCCAGAACTTTACCGATGCGATGATGCTCCAACGCTATACCGCAGTTTTCG
>NZ_QRHS01000009.1:49366-67843 GCF_003470905.1 Roseburia sp. AM23-20 | reverse complement strand
GAAATCCAGAACTTTACCGATGCGATGATGCTCCAACGCTATACCGCAGTTTTCGGGCATCTGGCATACTCCCTTGGGGAATACCAAACGGCCATGCTTGATTTTGCAGAAAAAACAGACGGCAACGAAGCAGACCGCACCGCAGAGGGTTTTGCAAAAATGTTCGGCAGCTATTTCCCGCCGGAGTTTTCCATCACGGAAGGCAATGCCTGGATGTCTACCCTGAACAATTCCGTTCAGTATGTATCCGTCATCCGTCCCGGCGAAAAAGTTGCGAAGCTGGTCAAGCGGATGCACTATGTATCCTTTGTAGGGATGTTCCGGTCTGATCTCTTTGAGGGCCTGTGTGTTGGTCATGCACCGAAGAAATGCAAAATCTGCGGCAAGTGGTTTCTGACCACCAACGCACGGCACGCCAAATACTGTGGCGGCTATGCACCGGGGGACAAGCTGCACCGCACCTGTCGGCAGATCGGCAACCTGAAAGGCAGAGAACAACGGGAGCTTGCGGACGATCATCCGGTGAAACAGATTTATGAGAAACGGCTGAACACCATAAACCGCTATGTGAAGCGTGGTACTCTGGACGCTGATCTTGCAGAGGTTATGAAAAAGCTGGCAAAAGATAAGATGCTCCGGGCATTGAGCAATGTAGCCTATGCCAAGGGAGCTTATGAAAAAGAAATGGACCAGGCGGCTTTGAAAAAGGAAGCAAGTGCAAAAATATACAAAGAAAGGGACAAACATGAATAGAAAAGAACTTAGTCAGAATCATTGGAAATACTACTTAATGCTCGAAAAGCGTTTTGTTGAATCAATAGAGTTTGTAGAACTACATGAGGACAATTTTGATGCATTTTCTAACGGATATGCCCTCTTAATTCAAGCCATAGGGGCAGAGTTGGATACTGTATTCAAAGAGTTTTGCGGTTTCAATACAACGGATCGAAAAACGGTTGCAGACTATGCACAGTATATTTTGACCAACACACCGGATATAAAAAATCAAAAAATCAGTGTACAGGAATACGATATCGAAATACAACCGTTTATGAATTGGGATATTACCCAGCCCGCACAGTCGTTGCAATGGTGGGGAGCATTTACAGATGTCAAGCACAACCGCTATGAGCAGTTGAAGCAAGCAAAGCAGGAGAATGTACTAAATATCTTGGGAGCTTTGTATTTGATAGAAATGTTGTACTTGAAGAAAATCACTGATGGGACAGACGAATTTGATGTGTTTGATGAATCTTCCAACTTGTTTAGTTTGAAAAACTGGACTTCTAAGGCTGTGCCGCTGAGCCAAGCTTTTGCCGTGCTAAGTGATATGATGGACGACGAAAATAATACTACTAACAAAAAGTTCGATGCATAATTACTGTCGATATTGATAGAGAAAGAACCGAAAGGAGGTGCGCTATGCTGAGTGATTTTTCATGGGACATGACCGGATACATACCAAAACACGCTGTCAATCCGCACGGTGACGGCATCATTCCTTATGCGGCAGAGCGCATCTTCCAACTGGAACCGGAGCCTCCAGCGGTAGGCAATCTGAACGAATATATCCTGTCTGCCTTGCAGGAAAAGAATTTGATATATTTCTCATTCTTCCTACACTACTACGAGCCGCAACTTAACAAGCGCATCAAAGACTTTCTCGGTGTGGATGGCGGCGATCTGTATGACACAGACCGATTTATAGATATAAAGCTCTCCTGCCGGGAGCAAATGCTCCAAAAGCTGATGGACTATGACCTTGCCAAGGGTGCAGAGTATGCTACATACATTTTCCCGTTCATCCGGGATGCTATGCTCCGTTTTCGCATGGGCGAAGAAAAATGGTCGGTGTCCTCTCTGACCAATTACAAAATGGTGCGGTCAATGGCTTGGCTGTACCACAATACCAAGGATGCGGTCAACGAATTTTCCAAGAAATACAACTGCGATCTTGCCCTTGCGGAAGAATATCTGAAAGTTGTCCGTGGAATCCGCAATCAGCAGCCATTCTATGTGACAGACGAGAACGGCGAGGAAACAGGCGAGGATGTAGCCCTTGACGATAGCTGGAACTATACCGATATCCTCTGGAACGGCATACAAGCAGAAAAGGTGCAGCAGGCATTTGAGAAACTGAATTACCGGGAACAGACCTTGCTCGAAAAACGGTTAGCAATTTGCATGACTTGTGGGCGTGTCAGCTCATGGAAAGACCGCCCCACCTTTGAAGAACTGGCGGTTATGTTTGAGGGCAGTACAGCCAGCGGTGCAGAACGAGCCTACCGAAAAGCAGTGGACAAGTTGACGGAATTGTTGGTTGCCGAGGGCGCAATCCATGCAGTCCGGCTAAAACAGAAATCCAAGACCAAGCGAAAAAAGAAAATCGCCGCCGCAATCTACGAATATCAGGCAGACTGCGACGGCGAATGGGGCGAAATATCATTAGATTTTGAGAACGGAAAGGCAGAGGTCTTTTGCTTGCCGATTGGGATACAGTGAAAACAAACAAATTTGCAAGCAGAGCAATCGCCTATCTTCTGAACTGTGAGAACGAAAAATTACCCAAGGAAATAATGGTGGCCTTTGAATAACGAGGGAGTGAGATACATGGAACAATTATTGATTATTGAAGATGATATAGGGTTGAATCAGGGTTTAAGTAAAGCACTGAAAGCAGATGACCGTCAGATTATATCCTGCCAAGACCTAAAAACGGCGAAGGAACAGCTTCTTTGCGGCGGTGTATCCCTGATCCTGCTGGATATCAATCTGCCGGATGGCAGCGGGCTTGAGCTGCTTCGGGAGGTCAAGGAAAACCTGCCCGGAATTCCTGTTATTCTGCTGACTGCCAACGACACCGATCTGGACATCGTAGACGGACTGGAGAGAGGCGCTGATGATTATATTACCAAGCCCTTTTCTCTTTCGGTTTTGCGTGCAAGGGTGAATACCCAACTGCGAAAGCAAGCGTCAAACCATAAAAATGCGCCGTTCCATATGGATCTATTTCACTTTGACTTTGAGTCTATGACCTTTTATGTGGGAGATTCAAAAGTGGAATTGAGTAAAACAGAACAAAAATTACTGCGTCTGCTTGTTGAAAACCGTGGTCGAACCATGACCCGTGGAGACCTTGTCGACCGGATCTGGACAGATGGCGCAGAATATGTGGATGAAAATGCTTTGTCTGTTACGATCAAGCGTCTGAGGGATAAGCTTGGCGCACAGAAATACATTAAAACCATCTACGGAATCGGTTATAGCTGGGTGACAAAAGATGAATAAAACCGGCATTGTGATCATACTGCTATGTTTTCTGGCGGCGATAGCTGCTGTATTATGGGAGCGGAGGAAGATCAGAAAAACGATGGAAGAAATCGAAAGGATGCTGGACGCTGCCATGACCGGCTCCTTTTCTGAAACCAATTTTGATGAAAGCCGGCTATCTGCATTGGAAACGAAGTTTGCGCACTATCTTTCCGCCGCAGAAGCATCTTCTCAAAACATAGCGCAGGAAAAAGACAAAATCAAAACCTTGATTGCGGACATCTCCCACCAGACAAAAACGCCGATTGCAAACCTGCTGTTATACAGCGAGCTTCTGATGGAGGAAACTATGCCTGCATCGGCGAAGGCAAATGTGGAGGCGCTGTACAAACAATCGGAAAAGCTGCGATTTCTGATTGATTCTCTCGTAAAGCTTTCCAGACTGGAAAACGGGATCATTTCACTCTCCCCTCAGCAAGCAGCGCTGCAGCCGCTGCTTGAAAGTGTGGTAGAACAATATACTGCCAAGGCTTCTGAAAAAGGATTGTCTTTGCAAATGCAGGATACAGATGCTTTTGCTGTATTCGACTTCAAATGGACAGCGGAAGCGCTGGCGAATATCGTAGACAACGCCATCAAATATACAGAGCATGGCACAATCAGGATTTCTGCCGTAAGTTACGAAATGTTTGCAAGGATCGATATATCGGATACCGGTTCAGGCATACCAGAAACTGAGCAAGCGAAGATATTTGCTCGCTTTTACCGCTCAAAGGCGGTTCAAGAGCAGGAAGGGGTCGGCATCGGCTTATACCTTGCCCGACAGATCATATCCGGCGAGGGAGGTTATATCAAGATTGCTTCCGTTCCGGGAAAAGGAAGTACGTTTTCCATATTTCTGCCGAAATAACAACAATTCTATCAAAACTGTTAGATTTCATTTTCCGCCGGAAAGAATGTGGAAAGATTCCTATGCGATAATCTGTATGTATCAAAGGATGATTTCCTTTCATACATACAGATTTTTTCATGGAGGTACTCATTTATGGAAGTTTTACAGGCAAAAAACCTGAAAAAGATTTATGGCTCCGGCAATAACGCAGTTCATGCGTTGGATGGAGTTGATTTAAGTGTAAAGAAGGGCGAATTTGTTGCAATTGTCGGCACATCCGGCTCCGGCAAATCCACGCTGCTGCACATGCTGGGCGGGCTGGATCGCCCTACAAGTGGCACGGTCATGGTGGACGGACAGGATATTTTCTCCCTGAAGGAGGAAGCGCTGACCATCTTCCGCCGCAGGAAAATCGGCTTTGTGTTCCAAGCATATAATCTTGTTCCGGTGCTGAATGTGTATGAAAATATTGTTCTACCCATTGAGCTGGACGGTGGCAAGGTCAATAAGGATTTCGTACAGCAAATTGTACAGACACTTGGGCTGGATGATCGTCTGGATGCCCTGCCCAATCAGCTCTCCGGCGGTCAGCAGCAGCGAGTAGCCATTGCCCGTGCGCTGGCGGCAGCACCCGCTATCATTCTGGCAGATGAACCCACCGGCAATCTGGATTCCAAAACCAGCCAGGATGTATTGAGCCTTTTGAAAGTCACCAGTCAAAAGTTCGCCCAGACAATCGTAATGATCACTCACAACGAAGAAATTGCGCAGATGGCAGACCGCATTATCCGTATCGAAGATGGTCGGATCGTCTCCCAGAACTAACGGGAGGTGGCTACGATGAATGTCAAAAACAGAAAATGTATTCGAAAGCTCAGCTTAAAATCTCTTTATGCGAACCGTCGCCGCAATCTGATCGCTATTTTTGCCATTGCGCTGACAACGCTGCTATTTACGTCCATGTTCACCATTGTCTTGTCGTTGAACGCCAGTTATGAAACCTACCAGTTTCGGCAGGTAGGTGGCTATGCACACGGTACCTTTAAGGATGTTTCCCCCGAGCAGGCGGAACGTATCGCTGCCCACCCAAAGGTGAAGGCTGCGGGGGTACGGAAGGTAATCGGTATCACTGCGGAGGGTGTCTTTTCCAAAACCCCTGCAGAGATCAGCTACATGGATGCCAACTGCACTAAATGGAGCTATGCAACCCCTACTACCGGACGGATGCCCGAAAGCGGCAAAGAGGTAGCCATGGATACGGCAGCGTTGCGGCTGCTTGGCGTAACGCCGGAGCTGGGCGCCGAGGTCACGGTTTCCTATTCCATTACGGACAAGGATCAAACCGCCTTTACTGTAACAGATACCTTTACGCTGGTGGGCTATTGGGACTATGATGAACTAATGCCTGTTCATTACATCAACATCAGCCGTGATTACGCAGATGACATCGAAGCGCAGGCAGTGAAAACAGGTTTACAGCCTTTCCGCACCGATTTGAATGTCATGATGGCTTCCAGTACAAACATTCAAGGGCAGATGGAGCAGGTGGATACCGATCTCGGCTACACATGGGACAGCTATACCGATCCCAACAGCGTCCGGATCGGCGTCAACTGGGGATATACCTCATCCCAGCTGGAGTCGCATCTCGATCCGGAACTTGTGATCGCCATAGCAGCTTTTTTGCTGCTGGTGATTTTCACCGGGTATCTTATCATCTATAACATTTTCCAGATCTCTGTTGCGGGGGATATCCGGTTTTACGGGCTTCTGAAAACCATTGGCACAACGCCCCGGCAGCTCAAACGCATCATTCGCCAGCAGGCACTTCTGCTTTGTCTGATCGGCATTCCGGCGGGGCTGCTGTTGGGCTATGGCATTGGCGCTGTTCTGGTGCCTGTTGTCTTGCGCTCCACCCAGTTGGATGCAGGCATCACCACCATCAGCACTTCGCCTGTGATCTTTGTTGGCTCCGTGCTGTTTGCCCTGCTGACGGTGCTTTTGTCCTGCTCCAAGCCCGGGAAAATGGCAGCCAGGGTTTCTCCGGTGGAGGCTACCAAATATACAGATGCGATGCAGACCAAGAAAAAACAGCGCAGCACCCGGGGAGCGAAGCTCCATCAGATGGCCTTTGCCAATCTGGGACGAAACAAAAAAAAGACGGTGCTGGTGGTGGTGTCTCTGGCACTGTCGGTGACGCTGTTCAATGCACTGTGTGCCTTTGTGGGCGGCTTCAGCATGGAGAAGTATGTATCCTTCATGACCTGCGCCGATTTTATCGTCAGCACGCCCGACTATTTCCGTTACAACCCGGCAGATGAATTCATCACGCCGGAACAGATCGAAGAGATCGCAGCAAACACAAAGTCCAGTCTTTCCGGCACGGGATATGCTGTGCGAAAACCCGTATATCTTTGGATGACGGAGGATGCTCTGCGGCAGGACTATGCAAGGTACGAAAGTGCTGAGCAGTTGGACAGCCATATGAGCCGCATGGAGCACCGGGGCGATATGGTGATGGGAGATACCAGAATCGAGGCTCTGGATAACAGCCTGTTTGACAAGCTGCAAGTGTTCGACGGAGATATTTCTCCTATGCTGGAGCCAAACAATAACGCTATTGCCATTGCGGTTTCCTTAGATGACTACGGTAATCTGCCCAATCCTGAATACTACCCCAAGGTGGGAGACACGATCACCGCCACCTATGCGGACGATGTGAAATATATCGACAGCCGCACCGGGGAACTCCGCACCGAAGATACACCGGAGGAGTACTTTCAGGAAAAACTGTATGGAGCCAGAGATGTAGAGTACACGGTCTGCGCCTTGGTAGAGCTTCCGTATTCCATGAGTTATCGTTATGGTGGTATTGGATATGAGACAGTTTTGTCTGTGGATACCGCACAGAGGGACAGCGGCGGTGCGGCCATTCCGATGCTCTACCTGTTCGACACAGCAGACGACGCAGACGAGGCCGAAGCAGAGCAATATCTATCGAAGCTCACTGCCGGTGAGTTTTCACCCTTGATGTATGAAAGCAAGGCCACGGCTCGCTCTGAGTTTGCTCAGTTCCGGCAGATGTTCCTTCTGGTAGGTGGTATCCTCTGTGCTATCATCGGGCTGGTGGGACTCTTAAATTTCTTCAACGCCATGATGACCAGTATTCTTTCCCGCCGCCGTGAATTTGCTGTGCTTCAGGCTGTAGGAATGACGAACCGGCAGCTCAAAACCATGCTGATCTACGAGGGATTGTTTTACGCAATGTCCTCCGTATCGGCGGCCTTTATTCTGTCGCTGGCGGTGGGACCTCTTGCAGGAAAAATGCTGGGCAGTATGTTCTGGTTCTTTGAGTATCGATTCACCATTCTGCCTGTCCTGCTGACAATTCCGGTATTTCTTCTGCTGGGGTGGCTGATTCCTTGCATGATGTATGACAATGCAGCGAAATGCAGTGTTGTAGAGCAATTAAGGGATGCTCAATAACTGTTAAGCAAAAAACGGCCCTCTGCCAAGGAAAAGGCAGAGGGCTGAGTTTTAATCTAAGGGTTTACATTCAGTTACAGTTTTTAGATAAATTTCGGGATCACCGTTCAAGATCAAGTCTGCATATCCAACCGGATCATTGTAGATTAGATAATCCAGTTCTGACCGTTGATACATATTGTCAGCAACCTCATTCTCCACGGCGATGGTATCAATGGCAATCATGCTGCCATCTAAAAATTTCAGTTCCACACAAGCGGTATCCATGTTAAACTCACAAGAAATCAATCTATCCATAAGAAACCTCCACTTTGCTGGATGTTAGATCATCCCAAAATATTTGAATGCTTCTCGGATTGCTTTCTCTTTTTCCGGCGGACACTGGGGCTGTCTGGAATCCTCGGATTTCGGCAGATTATAGTTTTTGCCTACCTCAATCCCACATTTCCGTTTAATCTGTGAGATATAGAGGTTGGATACCTTTAATCCGCTATGTTCCAGTACATAGTCCTTGATCTGCGTGTAGGTTGCCCCATCTTGGAACTCCGACATATCCATATCTTCCAAAGAGAACTCAACCCGAATCTTTTTCGAGTCGACCTCGCCCTTGGAAAGCAAGACAACCGTCTCACAATTTCCCGTCGCAGGGAACATGTCCACGCACTGCACTTTCTTCACCTGATAACCCCTCGCCTGCAGCACTTCAAGATCTCTTGCTAAGCTGGTCGGTTTACAGGAAATATAGACCATCTGCGGCACATTATAGCGGATGATTTTCTCCAGTGCTTTCGGATGGATTCCATCTCTTGGCGGATCAAGTACGATATAATCCGGTTTTTCCCCGATCGTATCGATCACTTTTAATACATCTCCCGCGATAAATTCGCAGTTGGTAAGTCCGTTTAAAGCTGCATTCTCCCTTGCAGCCACAACAGCTTCCTCCACGATCTCCACACCGATCACTTTCTTTGCAACCGGAGAAAGTATCTGTGCGATTGTTCCGGTTCCGGAATACAGGTCAAATACTGTCTGATTCGCCTCATCGTCGAGCGCATCCCCGATAAATTCACGTGCAGTCTGATAGAGTACTTCTGCACCAAGGGAATTTGTCTGGAAAAAGGAAAATGGCGTGATTTTAAACTTCAGACCAAGCAGTTCCTCATAAAAGAAGTCCTGTCCAAATAAAATATCTGTCCCCTCATTTTTGATCGTATCGGCAACGCTGTCATTTTTTGTATGAAGGATTCCTTTTAGCACACCGTCATATTTTTCCTCACAAAGTTTTTTCACCCAGCCTTCTAATAATGCACTTTCATTTTCCCCACTAAGTTCCTCCATCTGTGTAGTTGTCACAAGGTCAACTAAAATCTCTCCTGTTTTTGCTGCTTTTCTCACAAGAAAATGACGGAGATACCCGGTGTGACGGAGTTTATGATAAAATGGAATCTGTTTTTCCTTAAAATATTCCAACGTGATCTTAAGCACACGACGGAAATCTTCGTCTACGATCTGGCACTCTCCTACATTTACGATATCATAAAAACTGCCGCGTTTGTGCATTCCAAGTGCCAACGGACCATCCTTATATTCATCTCCAAATGAAAACTCCATCTTGTTGCGGTATGCTTTTGGTCTTGGACTTGCTTTGATTGGTAAAAACTCATATCCCTTATTTTCTTCAGTGATGACTGCGTCGATCAGGTCTTTGACCTGCTTTTCTTTCATCTTAAGCTGTTCCTCATATGGAAGGCTCTGGAATGTACAGCCACCACAGATCCCATAATGAACACATCCAGGTTCCGGCAGCTCCAGTGCAGATTTTTCCAATATTTCAAGCAGTCGTCCTTCGCATTTTCCTTTTCTGACCTTATTGACTGCTGCTGATACTTTCTGTCCCATGATCGCATTTTTTACGATCACACGTGTACCATCTTCCGTTCTTAAAATTCCTTTATTCGGGAAATCCACCCTTTCAATGATTCCTTCTACGATCTGCCCTTTTTTCATAACCAGTTCCTTTCTTTTTCTATTAACACAAACTAAAAAGGGCTGCAACACTGCAGCCCCCTAAGATATTTCTTACTCTTCTGTTTTTTCCTCTGCCGGCTCTTCTGCTTTGTCGTCATCTTCTTCGTCTTCAAAGAAATCATCATCAAAATCATCCTCGAAGTCATCCTCAAAATCTTCCAGATAATCAGGTGCAAAGAATCGATAAATTCCATAAACTGCTGCTGCCACTGCGGCAATAATTCCGATAATCGCAAATACCCAGACAACTTTGGAAGCTTTCTTCTCTTCCTCTGCTTCTTTTTTATTCAGCAGTTCGTTTAATCTTGAAATGTTAACTAAATCTTTTAAATCGTCCATCTTGTTCATAGGGCTCCCCTCCTTCTATTTTCAGACTGCTGTATCTCACAGTCATATGTTACCTGATGATTCTAATATTATGCGTATTACATTCCGCAATGTAAATTCATTACATGTTAATATTATATCATATGTTTCCCATTTCGCCTATTAAAAATTTATAAATTAAACATTTTTATATCTTTTTTAATTTTGCAAAAGAAGCAAACATTTTTTTGATGCCCACTGTATCAAACTGAACCGTGACTTCATAGTCCCGTCCACCTTCTACGATCGCAACTACAGTGCCTTCTCCAAACCTTGTATGTAAAACACGGTCAGCAATATCATATGGCAGTTTTTCCGCTTTCGTATGAACAGACGCAAATGCACGCGCCTGCATGCTCTGTCCGGAAGGCTGCTGTTTCATGTTCATCCGTTTTGATTTTGCACTCCATTCATTTCCAGTTGAAGTACCCGCTTCCTTTCTTGCAGGAACTGTTTCTTTTCCATCTAAAAGTTCTGCAGGAATTTCTTTGACAAATCGTGAAACTTTATTGTACTGTGTCTCACCTCGGATCATTCTCTGCCTTGCACAGGTGATCGTCAATTCTTTCATTGCACGGGTAATACCCACATAAGCAAGGCGGCGTTCTTCCTCTAACTGCTCACTTGAATCATCCGACGTGATCGACATATAGCTTGGGAACAGACCATCCTCCATACCTGCTAAATACACTTTAGGAAATTCCAGTCCCTTTGCACTGTGCAGCGTCATCAAGACAACATAGTCGCTGTCATCTTCCAGGCTGTCAATGTCTGCCACCAGTGCTACTTCTTCCAGAAAACCGCTCAGTGTCGGATGTTCCTCGCTTTCCTCATAGCTTACAACTTTACTTAAAAGCTCATCGATATTCTCGATCCTTGCCTCAGCTTCATCGGTACCTTCCGCCTGAAGTTCCTTAACATATCCTGTTTCCTCGATCACTTCATGAAGCAGCTGTGAAATGCTGATAAACTCCAGTTTACTCCGGAACACCTGAATAAGATTTACGAATGGCTTTACTTTTGATGCTGCTTTTCCAATGGACGGGATTTCATCTGCACGCTTTAAGGCATCATAAAAGCTGATATCGTATGCCCCAGCATAATCAGTCACACGGTTTACAGTCGTTGCGCCAATGCCACGTTTTGGAACATTTAAAATACGACGCACCGCAAGATCATCACGTGCATTGTCAATCGTCTTTAAATAAGCAAGAAGATCCTTCACTTCTTTTCTGGCATAAAAGTTTACACCACCGACGATCTTATACGGAATATTTGATACGATAAAACGCTCCTCAAACAGTCGTGACTGCGCATTTGTACGGTATAAAACAGCATGATCCCCATAATGATAAGCTCCGTTCTTTACATCACCTGCAATATCACATGCGATAAAATCAGCTTCCTCATAACCGGTATTAAACTGTTCAAAATCAATCTTCTTACCTTCTTCATTTGCAGTCCAGAGTGTCTTTGATTTTCTGCCGACATTGTTTGCAATCACGCTGTTTGCTGCATTTAAAATATTCTGGGTGGAACGGTAATTCTGCTCTAATTTGATTGTTTTTGCATCCGGAAAATGTTTTTCAAAATTTAAAATATTATAAATATTCGCCCCACGGAACTTATAAATAGACTGGTCATCATCACCTACTACACAAAGATTCTGATACTTTCCCGCCAGAAGACGGATCAGTTCAAACTGTGCTGTATTGGTATCCTGATACTCGTCTACCATAATATAATGAAAACGCTCCTGATAATAATTTTTCACTTCAGGATCCGACTGTAAAAGTTCTACCGTTTTCATGATCAGATCATCGAAATCAAGCGCATTGTTCTTATGTAATGCATCCTGATACTCCCGGTATACCTCCGCCTGTCTGCGTTTTGCATAATCAGAAGATGTCAGTGCACGCTGCATCAGTTCTGTCGGTGTGATTAGTTCGTCTTTCGCTGACGAGATTGCTGCTAAAAAACTTTTCTCTTTATAAATCTTAGTATCGATCTCTAAACGCTTACAGATATCTTTCATCAGGGATTTTGAATCATCCGCATCGTAGATCGTAAAATTGGTATCAAATCCGATCCGGTCAATATGACGGCGCAGGATTCTCACACAACTTGAATGAAAGGTCGATACCCAGATACTTTCCGAACCGAATCCAACAATTTTATCAATCCGCTCCCGCATCTCCCCAGCTGCCTTGTTGGTAAAAGTGATCGCCATGATATGATAGGGATTAACTCCCTTTTCTTCTATTAAATAAGCAGCACGGTGTGTCAGCACACGCGTTTTCCCGGAACCTGCTCCCGCTAAGATCAGCACCGGTCCCTCCGTCTGATATACTGCTTCCCTCTGCTGTTCATTCAGTGTATCGTATATACTCATATTTATTATTTTCCTTTTCTTTCATTGATTGCTATTATACTATAACATGTACTTTTCGTGCAATAAAACCTATCTTGAATTATTTTGTTAAATTATTTTTTCATTTATATCTTGTCATCTAGTTTTCATTACTATATAATGTGATAAGAGGTGACACAAATATGGATACGAAACAATTTTTACGTTCAATCTTAGATTCCTTACAGCAGATTGATTACGTCAAACCGGAAGATATTCCGAATATTGATTTATATATGGATCAGGTAACCACATTTATGGATTCACAGCTTGCAGCTTCCAAGCGTCATGATGACGACAAAATCCTGACTAAGACAATGATCAACAATTATGCAAAAAACAACCTTCTTCCTCCACCGGAAAAGAAGAAATATACCAAAGAACATGTACTGGTTCTGATCTTTATTTATTATCTGAAGAGTATTTTAAGTATCAGCGATATCCAGGGGATTTTAAATCCGATCACAGAAAAATACTTCGGCAATGACGAGCACTACAGTCTCGAAGATATCTATAAAGAAGTTTTCAGTTTAGAACATCCGGAAACACAGAACCTCATGAAAGATCTTGCAAAGAAATTCAACACTTCCATGAAAACATTCCCGGATGCATCGGAAGAAGAAGCCGATCTTTTGCATACGTTCAGTTTTATCTGTATGCTCAGTTATGATGTATACATCAAAAAAACTCTGATTGAAAAAATGATCGACCAGATGGCTTCAAAAGATCCGGACACAAAACCATCCAAAAAATAATAGAAGAACCGCTATTTCTGATAAGACAGATGATCATATATTTGCATATACACCTGTCTGCCGGAATAGCGGTTCTTTTTATTTCTATTCTTTATCTTTTTCCTGAAGTCTTGAGAAAACCATATCATATCCGTCATTGCCATAATTCAATGAACGGTTTACACGACTGATCGTTGCAGTGGAAGCACCGGTCTTTTCTGCGATATCAAGATATGTCTTCTGATCTCTAAGCATCTTCGCAACTTCAAATCTCTGTGATAAAGAAAGCAGCTCATTCACAGTACATACATCTTCAAAAAATGTATAACATTCTTCCTTGTTCTGGAGGCTTAAAATAGCATCAAACAGATGATCAACTGCCTCTGTCCTAAGTTTCTTGCTCATAATCCTTTCTCCTTTTTTATTGATTGCACGCTATGTGCGCTATACACCTATGTTGCATTTTAGCATATTAAAGTTTTAAAGTAAATAGATATTTTTGTTATTTTATTTTTTTCGCAGACCGTTATTATATCATTTTCTCCATGTAAATGCAATGAAATATATCGGTTTACAAAATCAGAACATTTGTTCTGATTTTTATTTCTTTTCTATTGATTTTCAAACATATGTTTGCTATAATATTTTTTACCAACAAATATTTTACCCTGTAAAGGAGCATTCCACATGAAAAAAATAGGCTCATTTTTCTTTACTTTTATACCATTTTTGCTTGCGATAGCATTCCAGTACCTTGCCATGTTTTTTGTAATGGGAGTAGCCCTGTTTTATGAACATATCCGCTATATTTTTTCTTCCAGCCATGTCTATACAGAGCTTTGGAACAATACTTTAAACCTTTGGTCCTCAACGCGCGTAAATACCATGATCATGATCGTATTTTCCCTGCTCTGTATCGGAGCATTCGGTCTATGGTACCATGCCGGATATCATGGGATTTATCTGGTTCACCCGGGAAAGATTTTCCATCCGCTTTCCGTTATTGGGATCATCCTTTTAGTACCTGGTACACAGTGTCTGTCGACCTATCTGGTCTCTTTCCTGGCATCTTTGTTTCCACAGTGGATGAAAGCCTATGAAAAACTTATGGACACTGCAGGAATGACAAATGGGCTGACCGTATCCATGTTCTTTTACTCCGTCCTGCTTGCCCCAATCGGTGAAGAACTTCTCTTTCGCGGTGTTACCATGCATCAGGCAAAAAAAGTATTTCCGTTCTGGGCAGCAAACATCATGCAGGCACTTTTATTCGGAGTTTTCCACATGAATATGATACAGGGAATCTATGCATTTTTCCTCGGTATGATTCTGGGTTACATCTGTGAAAGAGGTGGCAGTATTTATCAGTCTATCCTGTTTCACATGTTATTTAACTTCTGGGGAACCGTCATAAGCAGCATTTTACCAACCGGCAGCAGTGCACTCTTTTTCATCCTTTATTTTGCCACAGGAGTGATCTGTATCTCATGCGGTTTTGTCCTCTTCCATTTTGGATCAAACCGCATGGTTCAAAAACAAATGTCTATTCTGCCACTTGAAAATACGGGATATGATACTTTTCCTCCATTCAATTAACGTCCGGTTTCATCACTGCAGATAATTTTTCAGGAAACGAATCAGTTCTTCCATCTCTTCTTTTGTTCCGATACTGATCCTCAGATAATTGCTGATTCGTTCTTTTGAAAAATACCGCACAAAAATATGTTCTTTTTTCAAAGCCTCAAACAATTCTTTTGCCGGCACACGCTCATGTGTTGCAAAGATAAAATTACTCATGGAATCTCCAAATGAAAAACCAAGTTTTGCAAGCTCTTTCTTTGTCCATTCACGGGTCGCTATTACACGCTGTCTGGTCTCTTCGAAGTAGTCCTTGTCCTTTATTGCTTCCACACCAAGTGCAAGTGCTGTCTGATTCATCGTATAGGAATTAAATGAGTACTTCACATCATTAATATATTTAATAAGTTTTTCATTTCCCATTGCATAGCCGATACGCATGCCTGCCATGGAACGTGACTTTGAAAAAGTCTGGACCACCAGCAAATTATCATATTTCTCAATCAGAGGAAGTGCACTCTCCCCTCCAAAATCGATATATGCCTCATCCACAACCACAATCACATCCTGATTATGCTTTATGATATCCTCAATTTCTGAAAGTGGCATTAAAATTCCTGTCGGTGCATTTGGATTTGGAAAAACTACGCCTCCATTTTCGCCATAATAATCTTCTTTTACGATCTGGAAATTATCGTCTAACGGTTTTACCTCATATGGTATCCGAAGCATATCTGCCCAGACATCATAAAACGAATACGTAATATCCGGAAACCAGATCGGTGTTTTAGAATTAAAGAACGTCATAAAGATCATTGCAAGTACATCATCCGATCCAACACCCACAAAAACCTGACTGCTCTTTAAACCATAATACTCTGCGATCGCATCCACAAGAACTTTACAGGCCGGCTCCGGATATAATCTGAGCCGGTCTGTATCGAACTCTTTCAGTACGCGGATCACTCCTGGTGCCGGTGGATACGGATTTTCATTTGTATTTAATTTGATCATACGCTGTTCCTGTGGCTGCTCTCCCGGAACATACGGTACTACTTTTCTTACATAAGATTCCCAGTTACCCATTCTATGCCTCCTACTAATTCAGTCCATACACTTCTGCTAATTTTGCAAATGCAGGAAGTGAATTTTTGATTGTCTCATGAGAAACACAATAAGCAAGGCGTACAAATCCGCCACATCCAAATGCACTTCCTTTTACCATCAGAAGATGCAGCTTTTTGCCCTCTTCTACAAACTCTTCTTCATTGGCGACCGGAGATTTCACCCACAGGTAAAATGCTCCTTCCGGCTTGATACAGGTAAAGCCAAGATTCGTTAAGCCATCGTATAACATCTTTCGGTTTTCATCATAAAAAGAAACATCAGTTTTTTCATCTAAACATCTTGCAACTGCTTTCTGGATCAAAGATGGTGCATTGACAAATCCAAGCGTACGGTTTGATATCTCAATACCGCGTATCAGATCTTCGGCATCAGATGCCTCATTTGGAACTACCACATAACCGATACGTTCTCCCGGCAGTGATAATGATTTGCTGAAAGAATATCCAACGATCGTATTTTTATAATATTTTGTCAGAAAATCTTCTTTATTTCCATCATAAACCAGTTCACGATAAGGCTCATCTGATATCAGATAAATGTCATGTCCGTATTCTTCCTGTTTCTTTTCTAAGATAGCAGCGATTGCCTGCATCGTCTCAGGTTTGTAAATCACACCTGTCGGATTATTTGGTGTATTGACGATAAGTGCCTTTGTTTTTTCTGTGATCTTTGCCGCAAAGTCAGCTAAATCCGGCTGAAATGTCCGAAGATCCGGATTTACCGTTACAATATCCGCATCAAAATTAGCTGCATACTGACGATACTCACCGAAAAATGGTGCAAACACGATCACCTCATCTCCCGGATCTAAAATTGTCTTAAAAATTATATTAAGACCGCCTGCTGCACCGACTGTCATTACAATATTATGACCATCAAATGCAGTACCAAAACGTTTGTTTAAGTTCTCTGCGATCGCTTCACGCACATCTTTATAGCCGGCATTTTCCATATATCCGTGTAATTCCAGAGAACCTGATGCACCTTTTTTATCTGCCTCGTCTAACAGATCACGGATACTGTTATTTAACGCTGCCGGAGCCGGTGTTGCTGGATTGCCAAGAGAAAAATCATAGACATTCTCTGCACCATATTTTTCTGCCATTGCTTTTCCTTCTACAAACATTGCACGGATCGCAGAATTTCCGAGTAAAGCCTTTTGTATTCTTTTTGAAACCATAATTCTATCTCCATTCGTATACATTTCTGTTGTTGCAGATCACACAAATCCCACTGAAAGAAGTGTATTTATAATATATCTTTAAATACTTTACCACAGCACTATAAAGAAGTAAATGCTATTTTCACTGGAATTATTGATGTTTCATAATGCGACGATTTTTCCCTATTATACACGAAAAGCGTATTGCAGCTTCCATAAACTGCAATACGCTTTTACAAGCCTGTTATCTATACAATACTCATAAACCATTCCACGGTTTCCGGTGAATAATGTGAAAAGAATAAACTTTCTCCTGTATCAAGTGCTTCGATCTGCTTCATTTCCTCATCGGTCAGTGAAAAATCAAACACATTGAAGTTTTCCTGCATTCTTTCTTCGTGGGTAGATTTCGGGATGACAACTACCCCATTCTGAAGCAGGAAGCGGAGTGCTACCTGAGCTACACTCTTTCCATATTTTGTTCCGATTTCTTTGAGTACCGGAATGTTGAAGAAATCGTTTTTATAGATAACGCCGAGTTAAGTCTCACGCAGCTCAATGGCTTTAACTGCCTTCTCCGTGACCAGATCGGTTTCTGGACTGAACTGGTAAAACAAAAAATGCCTGCATCACGTTTTCTGATACAGACAGATGAATTTGAGTTTGAGGAACTGGTCCGGAACTCCTCATTGTTATGTTTTTCCACCAGTATCGCAACACCCTTAAACCAGCCCATGAAAGACCGGAAAGCGATCCCTTTGACCGATGCAGAAGTTCATGTTACTTATTGTACCATAAGTACTTTAGTCCGCAGTGCACGTCCGAAAAATTAAAAAACTGCAGTGTTTCCACTGCAGCTTTTCTTTTACATCTACTATTTTACTAACTCTTTTACTTTTGCTTTCTTACCAACGCGATCTCTTAAGTAGAATAATTTAGCACGTCTTACTTTACCTTGACGAACTACTTCTACTTTCTCAACGTTCGGAGAATGTAACGGCCATGTTTTTTCTACGCCGACACCGTTAGAGATTTTTCTTACAGTAAATGTCTCACGGTTGCTTCCACCCTGTTTTTTAAGTACAGTACCCTCGAATACCTGGATTCTCTCACGGTTACCCTCTTTGATCTTACCGTAAACTTTTACAGTATCACCAACACGGAACTCCGGTACTTCTGCTTTTAACTGTGCTGTTTCAATGTTCTTAATGATTTCACTTGCGTTCATTTTGTGACCTCCTGATAATTTGGATGTTCTTAATACGCGAATTCGTAACAGAGGACCATCTATTTTTACTCACAACCATTATATCTTATCACATAAATTTGTGATTGTAAAGATATTTTTTACTTGAGTTTCCGTATTGAGTTTCCGTACTTTTATCCACAAAGCCCCGTTTTCATAATCATCGTCATAAACAAC
>NZ_QRHS01000009.1:0-49148 GCF_003470905.1 Roseburia sp. AM23-20 | reverse complement strand
CAGGAGGACTCCTTATGCTTAATTCTACAACAAATACTTATACTTTGAAACGGGAAATTTTAACTTTTTCAAATAAAATTTCAAAACACCTGTCCAAGCCGGACAAAAAGTTTTCTGCCGAGATGACTTATGGTATGCTTGCCTCCAGAAGCTGTCTTTTAACCGATGTTGTGGATCAGCTTCACGAAGATTCCAAAAAGGTCAATTCTGTTGAACGGCTGACCAGACATTTAAACAATGGCATTTCCTCCACCGCGCTTAAATCTTATCTTACTGCCATCCGTAAATGGGCTCCGCAAGAACCTGTCATACACATTGATGACAGCGATGTCGTAAAGCCTGATGGTTACAAATTTGAAGCTCTCGGACTTGTCAGAGATGGCTCTAAAAGTACTGCTTCCAAAACAGTTTATGAAAAAGGATATCATGTAACAGAAGCCTGTGTTCTCACTAAAAATAATCATCCTGTCAGTATTTTTTCAGAAATTCATTCTTCAAAAGAAAAACATTTTACCTCTATAAATGATGTTACTTTTTCTGCAATGGAACGTGGTGCAGCTCTCTTTGGCAAAGCAATCTTTGCCATGGACAGAGGCTACGATGACAACAAGATGTTTCTGAAACTTGATGAACTGGAACAGGACTATGTCATCCGTCTTACTGCCAAAAGGAAACTCTTCTTCCATGGAAAATGGGTTCCTGCCACACAGCTTCGTAATCAGAGAAGCAAGAAGATGATGAAGGATCAAAAAGATGGAGTTTTGATTGTTCTATTTTGCATGAACAATATATTTGTGATGATGCAAGGAATAGACTGTCAGAAATCAGTAGCCAATTAGTATCTATAAAAGAAAAATTTTATATTGCAGATTCGGCAGTTCATAAATTATTAACTGAACATATTGAACAGGAGGCGGTAATACGGAATCTGCAGGAGCAGGCAGTCGAGTATTTAGAAAATAATAAAGATCATTGTCGATGTCCAGTATGTCATTCGAAATTTGAATCATGGGAAAAATTAATTCTTAGCATTCAAAGTATTGAGGATAATGAACAGGAGGCATATCAGGTTCGACTGTCAAAAGCAACGGAAGAAAAGGAAAACATTTGGCAGGAATATGAAAATGCATTTAACGAAGCTTGTAAAATATTAGCACATGTGAAAGAACGTCTTTTAGAAAAGAAAAAATATTTAGAGGATGAAATTGAGACTATAAATGAATGGCTTTCTACGAATGGAATTATATATAGTGGACTAAGTAATATAGTTGAATGCGTAACAAATTACTATATTTCTAAACACACAAGGCTGGCGTATAATCATGAGAGCAAGAAACAGTTAGTAGACAAAAATGTAGTTTTAAAAAATGAAAAAGAAAAATTAACGGAGGAAAAAGATAGTAATCAAAGTAAGTTGTCAAGTTGGAATTCAGAACATTTAGCATTGCTGAAAAATGCGGAAAATATTGAAACGGATTATCGAAGTGGTAAATGGAATTCATTAATAAATTATGCCGAAGATTGTAAAAAAAAGGTGGATGAATTAACTAACTTGTTAAAAAGTTTTGATGAGGAACATAACGATATTGTTTTTCTTTCAGAAGAAATGTTGAAGGAGAACAGTTTGTCGACAGAGAAATGGATAAAAGAAAATATTTCTTTTGCAGAAGCGTATGAACCGTATTTTCAAAATCCAGATTTATTAAAAATTAAACGACAAACAGGAGAAAAACAATGCAAAATGTATTCTGAACGTGTAAGTAAGTTGAGGCGCATTGTTAATGAAGAAGGCGTTAAAGATTACTTGAGTTTGTGGAAAAATGCGGAGGTTGATTATGAATTAAAGAAAAGGGAAGAATTTGATACCAAAAAAAATTATCAGCAGTGTCAGGAAATGAACGATGAACTTACACAACAGCTAAAACAACAGTTGGAAGAATATTTTTCCCAGGAGAATGCGAACATTATCTATCAAAAAATTGACCCTAATAATGATCTTACAGATATGAATTTTTCATTAACTTTTACAGAGGATAACCGTCCTCAGTTAAATTATGAGATGACTCGCAAAAATCAGAAAGGAAAGGGGTATACAGCAGAACTATATCTTAGCACGGCTCAACTTAATGCAGTTGCATTTAGCTCTTTTTTTGCAAGAGCGTTAACGGAGACACAATTAGATATTCATTCAATTATTATTGATGATCCAATCGGAAGTTTTGATGATATGAATATTCTTGGATTTTCAGACCTCATCCGTAGTATTATTATGCATACTGATGTGCAGATTATAATGACAACTCACGATTCTAAAATATTTGATATTATGCAACGAAAACTTAATTGTAAATACCATAGCTCTCGTTTTTATAGATTGCCGGAAGATTTGGTGACTTTAGATGTGAATGATCCAGAAATTTGAAAAAGAAAAGAAATGTTTAAATTGCAAAAGCGAGATGATAAGCAAAGGAGGGAGAGGCGCGTGGAGAAGCACGTGGAATTATAGATACTTGTTATGATCTTGGCTTGCCGAAAGAGGATATTTTACAAAGACTTCAGGTGAAATTAGATATTTCATTACAGGCAGTGCAGGAATGTCTTAGGATATTTGCGAAGAAAACTGTGTAAATGTATAGAAAAAAGCGCAATTTACCAGAAGCACTCTTGACAACCCACCCGCCTCAAGCGTATACTTAGCAAAGTAATCTAAAATCCAAAAGAAAGAGAGGTAAAAGTAATGATTAGATTAACGAATGTTACAATGAACGAACTGCATAATCATCATACAATTACCTCGGTTAATTCTGTTACGCTGGCATAAATTCATGCAAAAGTAAATAGAATGTTTTTTGACATACTTCCCGTGGTGAGATATGACACTGCGGGATTTTTTTGTGCTAAGGGGGCTGCTTGTGAAGCGTGCAGGCGGCTGTCAGAGTGGTGCGTCACGGTACAAAAATATGTCAGAGACCGGGGAATGTAAGAGGGGAAAGTAAGGAGGAATCACAAGAATTTATGAAAAAGTTACATACATATATCGGACATTACTGGTATGGGTATTTGTTCGCAATATGTTCCATGATTATAGCGACCGGACTGGATATGGTTTACCCTCAGATCACACAGAGGATCGTGGATGAAGTTATTACCGGCGGAAAAATGGAACTGCTCACTGGTCTTTTGGTGGGAATCGTTGCAGTCGGAGTCGGACGATGCATCTTTGGATACTGCAAAGAATTTTCATTTGATGTCTTAAGTTCAAAGATCGGTGCACAGATCCGTAAGGATCTGTTCCGGCACATTCAGACGTTGTCGATGAATTATTTTGATAATACGAATACCGGAGAGCTGATGGCGAGAGTCAAGGATGATGTCGACAAGATCTGGAATGCGATGGGATATGTCGGCATGTTGACGATCGAGGTCGTCATCCATGTGAGCATGGTGCTCTACTGTATGTTCCATCTGAACTGGAAACTGGCGCTGATACCGCTTGTGACGATGATCTCCTGCGGCGCGATCGCGATCATCATGGAGCGGAAACTGGATAAAATTTACGAGGATATCAGTGAGGAAAATGCGGTGCTGACCACGGTTGCGGAGGAAAATCTTGCAGGTGTGCGTACCGTAAAGGCATTTGCCAGGGAAAAATTTGAGATTGAAAAATTTTTGTCACATAACAAACGTTACTATGACTTGAATATAAGCCAGTCAAAGGTGCTGGTAAAATATTATCCGTATTTCCAGTTCGTGGGAAAAGCGTTGCCGGTTGCAATGACGATCCTGGGCGGTATTTCCGTGATGCATGGAAATATGACACTTGGGGCACTTGTTGCATTTGTAGAGTACAGCAGGAACTGCACCTGGCCGATGGAAATGTTAGGCTGGCTGACCAATGATCTGTCCTCTGCCGTTGCTTCTTACAAGAAGATCAAAAAGATTTACGGGGAGACAGCCATGATCAAAGACGGAGAGCAGCCTGTCGTATTAAAACCGGTCAAAGGGGATATTTCTTTCGAACATGTTTCATTTTCCATCGAAGGAAGAGATATTCTTTCCGATATCAATTTTATAGTTCCAGCAGGAGAAACGATCGGGATCATGGGTGCTACCGGTTCCGGAAAATCATCGATCGTCAACCTGTTGCAGCGTTTTTATGATGTGACAGACGGCGCAGTTAAAGTGGATGGTACGGATGTGCGGAAACTTTCGTTAAAACAGCTTCGCAGCAGTATTTCGGTTGTACTGCAGGATGTATTTTTATTTTCGGATACAATCGAGGAAAATATTAAGATGGGGCAGCGCAAGGTGATGCAGGTTGATGAGATACGTAAGGCGGCAGACTGTGCACAGGCAAAAGATTTCATTGAAAAAATGGATGAACAGTATGCAACGGTCATCGGTGAGCGTGGTGTCGGGCTTTCCGGCGGACAAAAGCAGCGTATCAGTATTGCGCGTGCGATCGCAAAACATGCGCCAATCCTGATTTTAGACGATTCTACGTCTGCGCTGGATATGGAGACGGAGCATGAGATCCAGAAAACATTAAATGAATTAAAAGATACAACGAAAATGATCATTGCGCACCGTATTTCTGCGGTCTGTCATGCAGATGAGATCATCTATCTGAAAGACGGAGAGATCGCGGAGCGCGGAACACATCAGGAACTGCTAAAAAAGCGTGGCCTTTATTATGAGACTTACATGGCACAGTATGGCACGTTCTTAGGAGGGGAGGCGATGTAATGGCAGTCAATTCATATCGCGAAGATGAATTTATGGAAAATACCGACAAGAAAAAGATCATGCGGCGGCTGTTTTCCTATCTGCTTGCATATAAAGGCACGATTATTGCCGTGTTATTCTGTATGGGGGTTACGGTGACGATTTCACTGGTAAACCCGCTTTTGATCGAGGAAGCGATCGATCACTATATTGCGCAGTCCGATCTGCATGGACTGATCAGACTAGGAATCTTTGCACTGGTGTTAAACCTGATTTTTATTGTGATGGTAAAACTCCGAATGTATGCGATGGCGGTGATTTCCAATAAGATTTTACTAAAGATCCGTCAGGATCTGTATGAGCACATTCAGACGCTGTCATTCTCATTTTTTGACAGCAGACCGACCGGAAAAATCCTTGCGCGTATCATCGGGGATGTCAATTCTTTAAAAGATGTGCTGGTCAATGTGGTCACGACGATGGTGCCGGAATTTGTGACGGTAGTCGGGGTTGTCGTGATCATGCTGGTAAAAGACTGGCGGCTTGCGCTTGCATCACTCTCTACGATCCCGCTTATGATCGCGGGGATCTGGTTTGTACAGACGGCATCCCACAAACGCTGGCAGATATTCCGGAAAAAGGCATCAAACTTAAATGCTTATGTGCATGAGGATATTGCCGGAATGAATGTGGTTCAGAGTTTTGCGGCAGAAGATGAGACACAGGAGATTTTTGAAGGACTGACGGACGAACATCAGAGATCATTTGTGGATGCGGTAACTTACGCTGACATGTTTGGCCCGGTCATTGATTTCTGCTGGGGATTTGGTGCGATGATGCTTTATCTGGTCGGCATCCGTTTTCTGGGATTTGAAAAAGTATCGGTCGGACTTCTGGTTGCATTCGGAACTTATATCAATATGTTCTGGAACCCGATCATGAACTTGAGCAATTTTTATAATAATCTTGTCACAAATCTTACGGCGGCAGAGCGTATTTTTGATATCTTAGATACCGACGCTGACATTGTGGACGCAAAGGATGTGACGGAACTGCCGGATATAGAGGGAAGTGTTGAATTTTCACATGTAAGTTTTACTTATGATAAGGGAACACCGGCGGAAACAAAGGTACTTTCCGATGTCAGTTTTTCTGTAAAACCGGGTGAGACGATCGCACTGGTAGGACCGACCGGAGCAGGAAAAACAACGATCGTTAATCTGATCAGCCGTTTTTATGACATTGAAGACGGCAAAATTTTAGTGGATGGTTACGATCTGACAAAGGTTTCCATTGAGAGCTTAAGGCGTCAGATGGGTGTTATGACGCAGGATAATTTTATCTTTCATGGAACAGTCCGTGACAACATTTTATATGGAAAATTAGATGCGACAGATGAAGAAATGATTGCGGCTGCAAAGGCAGTCAATGCGCATGATTTCATTATGAAAATGGAAAAAGGTTATGAAACGGAATTAAAAGAACATGGGGCAGGACTTTCTATCGGACAAAGGCAGCTTATTGCGTTTGCGAGAACCATGATCTCCATGCCGAAAATCCTGATCTTAGATGAGGCAACGTCCAGCATTGATACACATACGGAGCTTTTAGTGCAGCAGGGAATCGGGGCGCTGCTTTCCGGCAGAACCAGTTTTGTGATCGCACACAGACTTTCCACGATCCAGAACGCAGACCGCATTTTTGTGATCGACCAGGGAGGTATTTTAGAACAGGGAAGTCCGGCAGAGCTGATGGAGAAAAAGGGCGCTTATTATAAACTTTATATGGCGCAGTTTGCAGGTCTGCAGGAGTAAAAAAAATTTGCTGCTCACACAGTACGTGTGAACGGCAGCAAAAACGAAACAGAAAATTTCTACAGGAGGATGCGATGTTTTTAACCACACTTTGTTATATCGAAAAAGATGACTGTTATCTGATGCTGCACCGGGTAAAAAAGGAAAACGACCTTAACCATGACAAGTGGATCGGTGTCGGCGGCAAGTTTGAAGCGGGGGAAATGCCGGAGGAATGTATGCTGCGGGAGGTAAAGGAAGAGACAGGTCTTACCCTGACATCTTACCGCCCGCGTGGCGTCATTACCTTTATTTCCAATGAGTGGGGCACTGAATATATGCACTTATTTACGTCCGGCCAGTTTACCGGGGAGATAACCGACTGCGACGAGGGAGAGCTTGTCTGGGTACCGAAAAAGGAGATCAAAGACCTGAAACTGTGGGAAGGTGACAAAATATTCCTGCGGCTTTTGGATGAGTGTGAGGAATATTTTTCGCTGAAACTGGTATACGAAGGCGATACCCTGGTCGATAAAAAACTTATCATTGCCGGAAAAATTCAAAAATAACTGGAATTTTCCCACACAGTGTGTTATAATCCTAAAATGACTGTGATAGTCGTAGTACGCCCTTTTTTCCGAAAGACAGGCGAAACCCTTGAAAAACGGGGGTGCTCGACAGGAACATAGATTGAAATGAACGGAAAAAAGTACATCAAGTATTCATATAAAGTTTGAAGGAGGAAATGAGTAATAATGAGTGTACAGGTGGAAAATTTAGAAAAGAACATGGCAAAACTCACAATTGAAGTTGCAGCAGAGAAGGTAGAGGATGCGATCCAGGCTGCATATATGAAAGAGAAAGGAAAGATCAGCATTCCTGGTTTCCGTAAAGGTAAAGTGCCGAGAAAGATGATCGAGAAAATGTACGGAGCAGGCGTATTCTATGAGGAGGCTGCTAATACTCTGATTCAGGAGAATTACGCACAGGCAGTAGAAGAGAGCGGCGCAGATGTTGTTTCAAGACCTTCTATCGAAGTGGTACAGATCGAAGCTGGCAAACCTTTCATCTTCACAGCAGAGGTTGCTGTAAGACCGGAAGTAAAACTTGGTAAATACAAAGGCGTACAGGTAACAAAGATCGATACAACAGTATCTGATGAAGAGCTTGCGGCTGAGCTTGAGAAAGAAAGACAGAAGAATTCCAGAACTGTTACTGTAACAGACAGACCGATCGCTGAAGGTGATACCGCTGTGATCGATTTCGAAGGATTCGTTGATGGCGTTGCATTTGAGGGCGGCAAAGGCGAGAATCATCCGCTTGAGATCGGTTCCCACTCTTTCATCGATACATTCGAAGATCAGTTAGTAGGAAAGAATGCCGGAGATGAAGTAGACGTAAACGTTACATTCCCGGAGAAATACCAGGCAGCAGACTTGGCAGGCAAACCTGCATTATTCAAAGTTAAGATCCACGAAGTAAAAACAAAAGAACTTCCGGAGTTAAACGATGAGTTTGCACAGGATGTTTCTGAGTTCAATACATTAGAAGAGTACAAAGAAGACTTAAAGAAACACTTAGAGGTTCAGAAAGAGGACGAAGCAAAACGCACAAAAGAGGATGAAGCAATCCAGAAGATCATTGACAAATCTACAATGGAGATTCCGGAAGCAATGATTAAAACACAGTGCGAGAACATGGTAAATGAATTTGCACAGAGACTGGCTCAGAGCGGACTTTCCATGGAGCAGTACATGCAGTTCTCCGGTCTCACATTAGACAAATTAGAAGAGCAGGTTCGTCCGGAAGCTGAGACACGTATTAAGAGCAGCCTTGTATTAGAGCAGATCGCAAAAGACGAGAACATCGAAGTAAGCGAAGAAGAGATCGACGCTGAGATCGAGAAGATGGCAAAGGCTTACGGCATGGAAGCAGACAAGCTCAAAGAGTACATGGGCGACGCTGAGAAAGAATCCATGAAGAGAGATATTTCCGTAACAAAAGCAGTTGACCTTGTTATGGAAAACGTAAAAGAGAGAGCAAAGGCTAAGACAAAGAAAGATAAAGAAGCGGACGCTGAAGAGAACGCAGAAGAATAAGAGAAGCTTCGTCGAAAGCGGACAACATACAACAGACTGGCTCATTCGGGCCGGTCTGTTTAAGCATATAAGCAATAATTAAATTTTTATAAACAAAGAGGATTGGAGGAAAACAAAATGAGTTTAGTACCTTACGTCATTGAGCAGACCAGCAGAGGAGAGCGTAATTATGACATTTACTCCCGTTTATTAAAAGACAGAATCATTTTCCTCGGAGAAGAAGTGAATGAGACAACAGCAAGTTTAACTGTGGCACAGTTGCTTTTCTTAGAGTCAGAAGATCCTGGAAAAGATATCCAGTTATATATCAATTCCCCAGGTGGAATGGTAACAGCAGGACTTGCAATTTATGATACAATGCAGTATATCAAATGTGATGTATCCACGATCTGTATCGGACTTGCTGCAAGTATGGGAGCATTCTTACTTTCCGGAGGTACCAAAGGAAAGAGACTTGCACTTCCGAATGCGGAGATCATGATCCATCAGCCATCCGGCGGAGCAAAAGGTCAGGCTACAGAGATCCAGATCGCAGCAGAGAATATCTTAAAGACGAAAAAACGTTTGAATGAGATTCTTGCTGCAAATACCGGAAAACCATATGATGTGATCGCAGCAGATACAGAGCGTGATTACTATATGTCAGCGGAAGAAGCAAAGGCATATGGTCTGATTGATGATGTCATCACAAATCGATAGAATACGGAGAAACAGCAATTATGGCAGGAAGAAATGACGATAAGTTCCGTTGTTCCTTTTGCGGGAAAACGCAGGATCAGGTTCGCAAGCTGATTGCAGGACCAAACGGTGCATATATCTGTGACGAGTGTGTGGATATCTGTGCTGAAATTATCGATGAAGAATTAGAAAATGATGAAGCAGCAGGAGAAGTGGCTGAGCCGGAAGATGAGATCAATCTGTTAAAACCGGAAGAGCTTAAGGCATTTTTGGATGATTATGTCATTGGACAGGATCAGGCAAAAAAAGTGCTGTCTGTGGCTGTCTATAACCATTATAAAAGAATCATGGCAGGGGATGACCTCGGTGTCGAACTTCAGAAGAGCAACATTCTGATGTTAGGACCGACCGGTTCCGGAAAAACATTACTTGCCCAGACATTAGCAAGAGTTTTAAATGTTCCGTTTGCGATCGCAGATGCGACCACACTGACGGAAGCCGGATATGTCGGAGAGGATGTTGAAAATATCCTTTTAAAGATCATTCAGGCAGCAGACTATAACATCGAGCGTGCACAACGCGGAATTATCTATATCGATGAGATCGATAAGATCTCCAAAAAATCAGAAAATGTTTCCATCACCAGAGATGTATCCGGTGAGGGTGTACAGCAGGCACTGTTAAAGATCTTAGAGGGAACAGTTGCATCTGTTCCGCCGCAGGGTGGAAGAAAGCATCCACAGCAGGAACTGATCCAGATCGATACAACAAATATCTTATTTATCTGTGGTGGTGCATTTGATGGACTTGAAAAGATCATTGAGACCAGAATGGATCAGAAGACGATCGGATTTAATGCGGATATCCGTGACAGGAGAGAATATAACATTGGTGATGTGTTAAAACATGCATTGCCACAGGATTTTGTAAAATTCGGACTGATCCCTGAGTTTATCGGACGTGTGCCGGTAACCGTATCTTTAGATATGCTTGACAGAGATGCACTCATCCGTATTTTACAGGAGCCGAAAAATGCACTTACCAAGCAGTATCAGAAGCTGTTTGAGTTAGATGGTGTGGCTCTTAACTTTGATAAAGAAGCGCTTGAGGCGATTGCAGACAAAGCGTTAGAACGTAAAACAGGAGCACGAGGACTTCGTGCGATCATGGAGGCTGTTACGTTAGATCTGATGTATCATATCCCATCGGATGAATCCATTACACAGTGCCAGATCACGAAAGATATGGTAGAAGAGCAGCTTGCGATCGAAGAACGTGAACTTGAAAAGATAGAGGAAAAACAGGTTGGATAATAAAACGATGAAAATGCCTGCGGTGGCGCTTCGAGGAATGGTCATCCTTCCGGGGATGATCGCCCATTTTGATGTGAGCCGTGATAAGTCGATCCATGCGGTAGAGCAAAGCATGATGGATGAGCAGAAGATTTTTCTGGTTGCACAGCGTGATGTGGAGCAGGAAGAGCCTGGCATCGAAGATCTGTATCAGATCGGTATCATAGCAGAGGTCAGGCAGGTTATAAAATTACAAAATAACATCGTAAGAGTTTTAGTCGAAGGAACAGAGCGGGCACAATTGTCCGCTTTTGTTTCTCAAACGGACTTTTTAGAGGTTGAACTCGTGCGGTGTGAGGAAGTCGATGAAGGGTTGTCAGATGAGGCAAAAACGGCTATGGTGCGCAGTGTGCAGGACACATTTGAAAAATATGTGTCTGTCAACCAGCGTGTCAGCGGTGAATTGCGCAGACAGGTCAGAGAAGAAGAGGATTTGCCAAAGATTATGGATCTGATCGCCAATAATCTTCCTTTTTATTATGAACAGAAGCAGGAAATATTAGAAGCAGTTTCTCTGACAGAGCGCTATGAAGTTTTAATGGCGCTTCTTTTAAAAGAAATTGAGATCATTGCCATTAAAAATGAATTTCAGGCAAAAGTAAAAAAGCGTGTTGACAAGAATCAGAAGGAATACATTCTGCGTGAGCAGATGAAACTGATAAGGGAAGAACTTGGTGAGGATAACACGGAGTCTGACGCAGATGCCTATTTAGAGCAGTTAAAAAAATTAAAGGCAGATAAAGAGGTCAAGGAGAAGATCAAAAAAGAGATCCTCCGTTTTAAAAATATCAGTGGAAGTTCTTCGGAGAGTGCGGTCAGCCGCGGCTATATCGAGACCATGTTAGAACTCCCATGGAATAAGGCATCACATGATAACAAGGATCTGAAAAATGCAGAGCGCATTTTAAATGAAGATCATTATGGTCTTGAAAAAGTAAAAGAGCGTATGTTAGAGTTCCTTGCCGTCCGTAATCTGACAAAAAAAGGAGAGAGTCCAATCGTATGTTTAGTCGGGCCGCCTGGTACCGGTAAGACAAGTATTGCAAGGTCAGTGGCACGCGCACTTGATAAAAAATATGTGCGCATCAGTTTGGGCGGTGTGCGTGATGAGGCTGAGATCCGCGGACACAGAAAAACTTATGTCGGTGCGATGCCGGGACGTATCGTAAACGGACTGCGCAGTGCGGGCGTGAAAAATCCTCTGATGCTGCTTGATGAGATCGATAAGATGAGCAGTGATTATAAGGGGGATACCGCATCCGCTATGCTTGAGGTGCTTGATGCAGAGCAGAACTGTAAGTTCCGCGATCATTATATCGAAGTTCCGATCGATCTGTCTGAGGTGCTTTTTATCGCAACAGCGAACTCTGTACAGGATATCCCGCGACCGCTGCTTGACCGTATGGAACTGATTGAGGTAAGCAGTTATACGGAAAATGAAAAGCTGCATATTGCAAAAGATCATTTATTGCCGAAGGTAAGAGAGAAAAATGGTTTGAAGCCGGAACAACTGACGGTCAATGACCGTGCACTGCAAAAGATCATTTCCGGTTATACAAGAGAAGCAGGAGTGCGTAATTTAGAGCGCAGACTGTCTGAAATTGCAAGAAAAGCTGCAAGGGAAGTATATGAATCTGAAGCAAAATGCGTAAAAGTTACAGGTCAGAATGTGGAAAAATATCTCGGAAAAGAAAAATATACATTTGATATGAAAAACGAGACGGACGAGGTTGGAATCGTGCGCGGACTGGCTTGGACGAGCGTTGGCGGTGATACACTTGAAATCGAGGTCAATGTAATGCCGGGCAAAGGTGAGGTACAGCTTACCGGACAGCTTGGAGATGTCATGAAAGAGTCAGCGCAGGCGGGGTTAAGCTATATCCGTTCAGTAGGGGAAGAATATCACATCCAGAAAAAGTTTTTCCAGGAAAATGATATCCATATCCACATTCCGGAAGGCGCGGTGCCAAAAGATGGGCCGTCTGCAGGTATCACGATGGCAACGGCAATGCTTTCCGCAATCACACAGACTCCGGTACGTGCGGATGTTGCGATGACAGGTGAGATCACACTGCGTGGAAGAGTGCTCCCGATCGGTGGATTAAAAGAAAAAATCCTTGCTGCAAAAAATGCCGGGATCAAAACGATCTGCATTCCGAAGAAAAATGAGAAGGACGTAGAGGAAATTTCTGCAGAGATCAAAAAAGGACTTGAACTTGTATTTGTGGAAAAAATGCAGGATGTACTGGAAGTGGCGTTTGTGAAAAAACAAAAATAAGATTTTCTGCCGGCAAATGAAAAGAATGTTTTAGAAATCATAGCAAGTGTATGAAGATAACAATGAGGAGAATAACATGGTAATAAAAAATGTAAATCTGGAAATTGTCTGCGGTGTGACCAGCAAAGTGCCGGATACCGCGTATGCGGAAGTGGCTTTTGCAGGAAAGTCAAACGTTGGAAAATCATCCCTGATCAATGCGCTGATGAACCGTAAAGCGTTAGCACGTACTTCTGCCCAGCCGGGAAAAACACAGACCATTAACTTTTACAATATCAACGATGCCATGTATCTTGTGGATCTACCGGGATATGGTTACGCAAAAGCATCCGAGGAAGTAAAGGCTAAATGGGGAAAAATGATTGAGAATTACCTGCACACGTCCAAACAGTTAAAAGCAGTATTTCTCCTGATCGATATCCGCCACGATCCCTCCGCAAACGACAGGATGATGTATGAGTGGATGGTATATCAGGGATTTGCACCGATCATCATTGCGACCAAACTCGATAAGATCAAACGAAGCCAGATCCAGAAAAATGTCAAAGCAATCCGCGAAGGCTTAAATGTGCAGCCGGGCACCACGATCATTCCGTTTTCCGCTGAGACGAAGCAGGGACGCGATGAGATCTGGGAGCTGATCGATTCATTCGTGCTGCCGCAGGAAGATGCATTACAGGATGAAAATGCAGCGCAGGAAGAAAAATAAAATGTTCGCGGAGTTATACATTTATTCATGCCAATAGAATGTTTGCAGAGCGTGCATTCTATTGTTCAGGATAAAAGAATGTACGCAAAGAGCATATTCTTTTATTTAAAAATATGTAAGAATATGGTATGCTGAAACTATAAATTTTACAAAAAGCAGAAAATCTTAACAGGAAGCAAACTCCTTTTACATTGCGCCTGAAAAAGGTTCATGCTAAAATAATCACTATGACGAAGAGTCAGTATCGGAGGATAGCCATGAAAAAGAAAAAAATCGTAATAGCACTTGGTCATGAAGCACTTGGTACCACATTACCGGAGCAGAAAGAGGCAACAAAACGCACTGCAAAAGCGGTTGCTGATTTTATCCGCGATGATTATCAGGTAGTCATTACACACAGTAACGGACCACAGGTTGGTATGATCCATACAGCAATGAATGAGTTCTGCAGATTATATCCGGAGTATACCGCTACGCCAATGTCTGTATGTTCTGCAATGAGTCAGGGATACATCGGTTACGATTTACAGAATGCTATCCGTGCTGAACTGCTCAATAAAGGAATTTATAAAACGGTTTCCACAGTTTTAACGCAGGTTGTCGTAGATCCGTATGATGAGGCTTTTTATAAGCCAAGCAAGGTGATCGGACGTGTGATGACAGAGGAAGAGGCTGAGGCAGAGGAGAAAAAAGGAAATCATGTCACTGCAGTAGAAGGCGGTTTCCGCCGTATTGTTGCGGCTCCGAAGCCAATGGACATCGTTGAGATCGATGCGATCCGTGCATTATCCGATGCAGATCAGGTTGTTGTTGCATGTGGCGGCGGCGGTATTCCGGTGCTTTCACAGGATAATAATTTAAAAGGTGCCAGCGCAGTGATCGAGAAAGACCTTGCAGCAGGAAAATTAGCAGAACTTTTAGATGCTGACATGTTAGTCATTTTAACAAGTGTGGATAACGTATGTCTGAATTATGGCACAGAGAATGAAAAAGCACTTTCCACCATGACGGTTGTAGAAGCAAAACGGTACATGGAAGAAGGCCAGTTCGGAGAAGATGATATGCTGCCTAAGATTCAGGCTGCCATCGATTTTATTGGAGATTCCGCAATCCGTTCCGTACTTATTACAAAGCTGAACAAAGACGGCACCTATGTGAGTGGTGGACCGGGTACGATGATCACAAAATAATAAGAAAGAATCGATTGCCGAAAATATATTTTTTTACGAGGAAAAAAGATGTTTAGAAAAACAAAAATTGTTTGTACTTTAGGACCTGCAACAGATAAAGAAGGTGTATTAAAACGCCTGATCGAAGAGGGAATGAATGTTGCCCGTTTTAATTTTTCTCATGGTGACCATGAGGAGCAGTTAGGACGTCTTCAGATGTTACAGAAGCTTCGTAAGGAATTAAAACGTCCAGTCGCAGCATTGCTTGACACCAAAGGACCGGAGATCCGTCTGAAAGATTTTACAGATGGAAAAGTTGAACTTAAGGATGGACAGACGTTTACTCTGACAACCGATGAGATTATGGGAGATGCGACACGCGTTTCCATTACCTATAAAAATCTGCCGGAGGATGTAAAGCCGGGAGACTGTATTCTGATCGATGATGGTCTGATCGGAATGGAAGTCAAAGAAATCAAAGTGACACCTGGTGCAAAAGCAGATAAAGATGGCAAAAAGCCAAAGGATATCATCTGCCAGGTATTAAATGGCGGTATGATCTCAAACAGAAAAGGTGTGAACGTTCCGAATGTAGAGCTGTCCATGCCATATATCAGTGAGAAAGATTACGGTGATATCGTATTTGCAGTAGAGCATGATTATGATTTTATTGCAGCATCTTTTGTCCGTACAGCAGATGATGTGCTTGCAATCCGTAAGATCCTTGCAGAAAAAGGCGGTGAAGATATCAATATCATTGCCAAGATTGAGAATATGCAGGGTGTACAGAATATTGATGATATTATCCGCGTTTCCGATGGTATCATGGTAGCCCGCGGTGATATGGGTGTTGAGATACCATTAGAGGATGTACCGGTCATTCAGAAAATGATCATCAAAAAAGTATACGATGCAGGTAAGAAAGTTATCACAGCAACGCAGATGCTTGATTCTATGATGAAACATCCGCGTCCGACCAGAGCAGAGGCAACTGACGTTGCAAATGCGATCTATGATGGAACCAGTGCGATCATGCTTTCCGGTGAGACGGCTGCAGGTATGTACCCGATCGAGGCTTTAAAGACCATGGTGCGTATTGCAGTCCGTACCGAGCAGGATATCAATTACTTACAGCGTTTCAAAATGCGTAAGACTATGAGCAACCCGGATGTGACCAATGCTATCTCCCATGCAACCTGTACGATGGCAGGTGATTTAAATGCAGCAGCGATCATCACGGTAACAAAATCCGGACGCACTGCCCGTATGGTTTCCAAATACCGCCCGAACTGTCCGATCATCGGAGGATGTCTGACAGAGAAGATTTACCGCCAGCTTGCATTATCCTGGGGTGTGATCCCGCTTATGATCGAGGAAAAGACACAAGCAGAAGAACTGTTTGACTATGCAGTCGATGCAGCAGAAGCAGCAGGAATCATTTCCAAAGGAGATGTTGTTGTCTTAACCGCAGGAGTTCCTCTTGGTGTATCCGGTACGACCAACCTGATCAAGGTGCAGGTGGCAGGACATATCTTAGTGGAGGGACAAGGAATCGGAACACAGAAGATTTCTGCAAATCTCTGCGTTTGTCACAATGAAGAAGATCTTAAAAACTTTAAAGTCGGGGACATCATTGTTGCAAAAGATACCAGCAATGCAATGATGACACAGATGCGTGAGGCATCCGGACTGATCGTGGAAGCATCCGGCGAAAACTGCCATGCGGCGATTGCGGGATTAAGCCTTGATATTCCTGTCCTGATCGGTGCAAAACATGCGCTTGATGTCTTAAAATCCAGTGCATATGTAGAATTGGATTGTGAGAACGGACTTGTGACAGCAAATTAATTTGCAACAAATTTTGATAACTGAAAATAGAAGATTAAAATGAATGAGAAAAGGATATGAAAGGCTTTAGCGAAGGTCTGCATATCCTTTTTCCCATATACCGGTCCAGTATAGTATATACAGGATCAGGGCAGAGGTTCCGTTACTGATCACAACGGAGTACCAGATGGATGCTACTCCCAGATGGAATATATTTGCGCATATAAAGAGAGTCAGCAGACGGAATATCCATATCCTTGAAGCGTCTACAAGCATTGTTATGAATGTATGTCCACATCCCTGAAATAATCCCTGTGATACATTATAAAAAGCATTTGTCCAGCACCAGAAAGCAATAATGGACAGATAGTCGGCTGCAAGAGGAATGACTTTGGCATCGGATGAAAAAAATGATACCATAGCCTGGGAAACAGGGCGTCTTGATAATATGAATCCCAAAATAAGAAGGAATACGGCACATATTCTAAGAGAATAATGAAATGCTTTATCCGCCCGTTTCCTGTTACCGGCGCCAATATTCTGTCCTACGATAGTGGATACGGCAGAGCCAATACCGCTTGCGGGCATTGTAATAAGGCTATTGATCTTATTGCCAATACCGTAGGCACTTGTTGCAATATAGCCATAAACATTTACATTTCTTGTCATGAGCAAAGTTCCTAATTGCATGGTACTTCCGCCAATAGCAGTTGGCAGACCGATTTTTATAATGGAACTTATCATTTTTTTGTCAAATGCAAAATTCTTAAAAGAAATTCTTATCAACTGCCCTGGTTTTGTAAGTATGATAAAACCAATCAGGGCACATGGAATTTTTGCGGTAAGTGTTGCAAATGCCGCGCCTCCGATCCCCCAGTGAAATACGATGAGGAAAAGTGGATCTAATATGAGATTGATCACGATACCAAGCAGGTTTAGAAGCATAGGTTTTACAGTGTCGCCCTGTGCCTGTTTCACTGCCGTAAATAAATTAATCATAAATAAAAATGGAAGATCGAGAACAACAATTCTTAAATAGGTAAGACCATACACATACACATTTCCAACAGCACCAAGCCAGGTAACCAGTGATGGAGATATCAGAAAACACAGTAGTGCACAGATAATCGAGAAACCAAGAGAAATGAGGCATATATGATTTGCCATTTTGGCTGCCTGCTCATCTTTTCTGGCACCAAGATATTGTGATATCAGAATAGCACCCGCGGTTGTGATACCATTTCCAAAGCTGGTAAGGATATTTTGGAATGGTGATACAAGCGTTATGGCAGATTGATTTTCAGTTCCGATCCTGCCTAACCAGAAGGTATCGGTAAGATTGTACATTGACTGTATAAAACTGTTGATCATAACCGGAACGGCAAGCATAAGAATTGCCTGTGACAGACTGCCGTTTAAAATCATATTTCTTTTATTTTCAGATATTGGTTTTGACATAGAACCTCCCTGGAGCTTTATAAAATAATAAAGCATGTTGACAAAATGTATTTATGTAGTTCATAATATGACAATAAAACAGTATATTCCATGAAAAAATAGAAAAAATAAAGAAAAATACAGAAAAAAAGCACGAAAATGGAGAAGTTTATGTTTCAGGATATGCCAAGAGATTTTGATATTAAAAAAATCAAAAAAAGTAATACGATAAGTAAAAGTAACTGTGAACCACATGTACATCCGTTTCATGAGATCTTTTATCTGTCAAACGGAGAATGTACCAGTTTTATCGATCATAATATATACAAGTTTGGAAAAGGGGATCTTGTAATCGTTCCGGGTGGATGCCTGCATAAGACCATATATACCGGAAAAGGACTTCATGAAAGGATTGTGATCAGTTTTCGAAATGAGGCTGTAGACTCAATCAGAGAACAGATCGGAGACGAACACCTTAAGAACTGCATGGTTCCGGGAGTAATAAATGTACCGGAAAAACGCAGGGATTATGTGATTTCCCTTCTGGATAAGCTGATATTTGAAAATGAAACGCTGGATGAATTGTCACCAGCGTTTATCAGGGCAGGACTTGTGGAACTCTTACTGTTTATCATAAGATGCAGGGAGTATGAGGAAACAGTGATAAAAGAGCTGGATGTAGACAACCGGAAGATTCAGGAGGTTGCAACCTATATATTTGAGCATTATACGGAAAATATCTTACTGGAAGATGTGGCGGAGAAATTTCATATGAGCAAGTCATTTTTGTCCAAAAGATTTAAAACAGCGACAGGTTTTGGTTTTAAGGAATATATCATTAACCTGCGTATACAAAATGCCAGCAGACTGTTATTGGAAACAGATAAATCAATCACGGATATAGCATTCGAATGTGGATTTAATGACAGTAATTATTTTGGGGATTCTTTCCGTAGGATAAAAGGTGTTTCGCCGCGTAAATACAGACAAAATGAAATATTTTAACGGTATAGGATAAAAAAGAAGCCTTCATTTATCAAAGGCTCCTTTTTTATAGGTAAAGACAGGTATGGGAGGTTAACCCATCGTTACTTCAACATTTACATCTTTTTTATCAGCGGAGAATGGAATGGTATTTCCTTCTACCGGCTGTCCATCCACGATCATGGAAACAACACCTTTTTCAACATGATCCGGATTCTTTACTGTGATATGGTAGCTGACACCTCTGAAATCACGTTTTGCAGTAAATCCATCTAACTTAGATGGGATACAAGGATCTACAGTCAGACCGTCATAATCCGGACGGATACCGAGGATAAACTGGGAAACATCAAGGAATGTCCATGCGGCGGTTCCTGTCAGCCAGCTGTTCTTTGCCTCACCGAAGTTCGGTGCATCTTTTCCGGCGATCATCTGTGAGTATACATACGGTTCTGTGCGGTGGATCTCACTGATGTCTTCAATATATGCAGGACAGGTTCTGGTATATACCTGCCATGCGCGGTTGCCTCTGCCGACTACGGTCTCTGCGATGGAGATCCATGGATTATTGTGGCAGAAGATACCGGCGTTCTCTTTATATCCTGGTGGATAAGAGGAAATCTCACCAAGTTCTACATGATATCTGTGATAAGGCGGCTGTAACAGCACAATACCATATTTGGTGTCTAAGTATTTTTCAACGGATTCCATTGCTTTTAAGCAGAAGCCTTCTTCTAAGCCGATCTCTGCCATAACGCAGAATCCCTGCGGCTCGATAAAGATCTTGCCGTCCTCACATTCTTTTGAACCGATCTTATTTTTGTAATGGTCATAAGCACGCAGATACCATTCGCCATCCCAGCCGGCATCCATAACCGTTTTCTCCATCTCTGCGATTGCTTTCCCTGCGATTTCGGCCTCTTCTGTCATACCCTGATGGCGGCAGATTGCAGCATAATCTTTTCCATAGCGGACAAACATACCTGCGATAAATACGGATTCTGCATTCGGACCTTCAGAAGGACCAAATGTCTGGAATGATTCGCCAGGTTCTGTCGAGAAGCAGTTTAAGTTGAGACAGTCATTCCAGTCAGCACGTCCGATCAGAGGCAGATTGTGCGGCCCTAAGTGCTCCATTGTATAATGGAAGGAACGGCGTAAATGCTCCATGAAGGTGGTTGCTTTGGAAGCATCGCTGTCATATGGCGTCATTTCGTCAAGAATTGTATAATCCCCGGTCTCTTTGATATAAGCGGCAGTTCCGGCGATTAGCCATAACGGATCATCGTTAAATCCGCTTCCGATGTCAGAGTTACCTTTTTTTGTGAGCGGCTGATACTGATGATAAGCACTTCCGTCTTCAAACTGGGTAGCAGCGATATCTAAGATACGCTCTCTTGCGCGGTCAGGGATCAGATGTACGAAACCAAGAAGATCCTGGCAGGAATCACGGAATCCCATGCCACGGCCGATGCCGGACTCAAAATAGGAAGCGGAACGGCTCATATTGAAGGTAACCATACACTGATACTGATGCCAGATGTTAACCATACGGTCTAATTTTTCTTCACTGGAAGAAACAGTAAAATGAGAAAGCAGTTCATTCCAGTAATCTTTTAATTTAGCAAGTGCTGCATCTGCTTTTTCTGCGGTATCGAAGCGTGAGAGAAGCTCGTCAGCTCGTTTGCGGTTGATGATGCCGTCTTCAGCACGGCCTACCCATTTTTCTTCTACCGGATTTTCGACATAGCCAAGTACAAAAACATAGGTTTTTGTCTCACCTGGAGCAAGAGAAACTTTAAGGTGATGGGAACCGATCGGAGCCCAGCCGCTTGCAACAGAATTTTTTGAAGTTCCATTTACGACAACTTCCGGAGCAGAATTTTCTCCATATGCACCCAAGAAAGAATCGCGGTCTGTATCAAATCCTGCGATCGGGGCATTGACAGCGTAAACAGCATAGTGATTTCTACGCTCTCTGTATTCTGTCTTATGGTAAAGAGCGGAACCATGGATCTCAACCTCACCGGTGGAGAAGTTACGCTGGAAGTTGGTCATATCATCCATTGCATTCCACAGACAGAACTCTACGTAAGAGAATACGGAAAAATTACGGGTTTCATTACACTCGTTCGTAAGGGAAAGTTTGCCGACCTCACAGGTCTCACCAACCGGGACAAAGGAGGTAAGTTCTGCAGTCAGTTTATTTTTACTTCCTTTAAATACGGAATAACCCATGCCGTGACGGCAGCTATAGGCATCCAGTTCCGTCTTTGACGGCATCCATCCTGGATTCCAGATCGTATCGCCATCTTTAATATAGTAGTAATGTCCGTTAGAATCGAGCGGTACATTATTATAACGATATCTGGTCAGGCGAAGCAGCTTTGCATCTTTGTAGAAACTGTAGCCGCCGCAGGTGTTTGAGATCAGGGAAAAGAAGTTCTCGGAACCAAGGTAGTTGATCCATGGCAGTGGTGTTTTTGGGGATGTGATGACATATTCTTTGTTGGCGTCATCGAAATAACCGAATTTCATAATAAAATCCTCCATATACATAAATATTGATAAGTAACGGTTTCGAAAACGATTAAGTTTTCATTTCTTAATAAAAAGTATATATTCAGAAAGAATAAAAATCAATATAAAACATTGAAAAACAGGCAAATATAGCAGATTAGACAAAAAAAACATACTTTTATGGATGAAAGCGACAATGGCTATTTTTTGATGAATAATTAAAGTATTTTACGAAAACGTATAAGAAGTAGATACAAAGTACTAAGATTACAGATAATTGGTCTAATATTTAATGTAAAAATACACAAAAACTAATGTAAAAAAGTGTAAAAAGCGACGAATCGCCAAAAACCAGTTGCAATTTGCTTATGAATGGCATATAGTAAAAGTACGAAAACGATTAAGCAATATTTCGGAAACAACATTTCGTTTTCGAAGAGAAGCTGGAGGTTTCCATGGTATCATTAAAAACGATTGCAGAGAAATGTGGAGTATCCACTGCCACTGTAAGCAAGGCTTTAAATGACCAGAGAGATATCAGCGAAGAGACAAAGAACCGTGTCAGAAAGACAGCAGAAGCACTTGGATATTTTCCTAATGCAGCGGCGAGAGCTCTAAAGACAAACCGTTCCTATAATATAGGAGTTCTTTTTGAAGAAGATGCGGGAAGCGGTTTGACACATGAGTATTTTTCGGGAGTACTGAATGGATTAAAAGTCCAGTCAGAGAAACAGGGATATGACATTACATTTATCAATACCTGTTTTGAAAATCGCAAGATGTCTTATTATGAACATTGCAGATACCGGAATTTTGAAGGAGTTGCAATTGTCTGTGCCGATTTCAATGACCCGGATGTCTTAGAACTGATGAACAGTGACCTGCCGGTTGTTACAATCGATTATGTACATCATAATTGTACGGCAGTCAGTTCCAATAATATTCAGGGTATGGAAGATCTTGTAAAATACATATACGGGCAGGGACATCGAAAAATTGCATATATTCATGGGCAGCAGGCTTCTTACGTTACGAAAGACCGGCTGGCAAGTTTTTACCGGACAGTGGATGAACTTGGTTTAAAGATTCCGGATGAATATATCCGGACAGCAGATTATCTGGAAACCAGGGAAGCAGCAAAGCAGACAAAGGAACTGCTCAATTTAGAAGATCCGCCAACCTGTATCATATATCCGGATGACACCTCTTTAATAGGAGGAAGGAATGTTATCATAGAGATGGGACTTCGGATTCCGAAGGATATTTCAATTGCAGGATATGACGGGACGAGGATGTCACAGTTATTACATCCACAGCTTACAACAATCAGACAGGACACAGAGCTGATCGGGAGCGAGGCAGCCAAGCGGCTGATAGGCACTATTGAGAAACCGAGAACAACTCTCGTAGAGAGAGTCGTTATAGAAGGAATCTTAGTTGCCGGTAAATCCGTTGGACGTATTTAAAAGTAGTTGCAGCTACATACGGACAGCATTTTTGCAGAAATGTATACGGAAGATAGGCATTTGATTCTGAACTATCTACTGAAAAGTAGCAAACAAACAATGGTCAAAAGACCACATATTAAGGAGGAGGGTTTTCCATGAAAAAGAAAATCGTTAGCACATTATTATGCACAGCAATGCTCGTAACCATGATGGCAGGATGCGGCGGCAGCAATGCAGCAAACACCAGCACAAACAGTGGCAGCAACGCAGCAGATACGAAGAGTGATGCAGCAGCAGCCACAGATGAAGCCGCTCCGGCAACAGAAGCAGCAAGCGCAGATACAAGTTCAGATGCAAGTGCTTCTGATGAAGGAAAAGTACTTAACATCTACTGCTGGAATGAAGAGTTCAAGAGCCGTCTGACAGATCATTATCCAGGATATACAGAGGTGGATGCAACCACAGGTACGATCGGTGATGTAACTGTAAAATGGAACATTACACCAAATGATGACAATGCATATCAGAACAATCTGGATGCAACCTTATTAAAACAGGCAGATGCAGCAGCAGACGATAAGATCGATATCTTCTTGGTAGAAGCCGATTATGCATTGAAATATGTTGATACAGATTACACAATGGCAGTTACAGATCTTGGAATTACCGATGCTGATCTTTCCAAACAGTACCAGTACACCAAAGATGTTGTTACAGATTCCAACGGTGTATTAAAAGGTGTTTCATGGCAGGGCTGCCCTGGTGTATTATTCTATAACAGAGATGCAGCAAAAGAAGTATTAGGTTCTGATGATCCTGCTGAGGTTCAGAATTACGTAAAAGACTGGGATACATTTAATGATACAGCAAAGAAAATGAAAGATGCAGGTTACACAATCACATCTTCCGCAAACGATACTTACCGTGTATACTCCAACAACGTTACTTCAAAATGGGTTGTTGACGGCAAGATCAATATTGATGACAACATTATGAAATGGGTTGATGATTCCAAAGAGCTTGTAGATGCAGGTGAGACAGGAACATACGAACTGTGGAGTGATGACTGGAAGAAAGGTTTCTATCCGGAAGGAAATGTATTCTGCTACTTTGGACCTGCATGGTTAGTAAACTTCTCAATGGCAGCAGATACAGAAGGCAGTATCGGTTACAACGGTGGCTGGGGTGCAACGGAAGGACCTCAGGGCTTCTTCTGGGGCGGTACATGGATCTGTGCAGCAGCAGGAACTGATAACCAGAGCCTTGTAAAAGATATCATGCTTCAGATGACAACCAATGATGACGTTATGAAAGAGATCATCGAGAAAGATGATGACTTCGTAAACAATCAGGATGTAATCACTGAGATGGCAGACAGCTCCTACTCAAGCAAGATCTTAGGCGGACAGAATCCACTTGGCATTTACAGCTCAGGTGTTTCCAAACTTGATTTAAGCAATCTTTCTTCTTATGATCAGGGATGTAACGAAGAGTTCCAGAATGCAATGAAGAACTACTTCGAGGGAACAGCTACTAAGGAAGAAGCATTAGATCTGTTCTACAAAGCAGTTGTAGAGAAATATCCGGAGTTAACATACTAAGCAGACGAACGGTATAAAAAATGATCAGATGCCGCGCCTGCCGGACCGTAAGGGAGGCGGGCGCGGCTCATTTTATATCCAAATTTGTGTAAAAACTGTAAGCGCAGAGCTGACAGCAGACTTACACAGGATAAGAGTGAGGGATGCTGTGAGCTCTGTGAACGAAAATCATGCACTCTGGAAAAGGAGGTCAGGTTGTTATGAAAAAAAGCAGTGGAAAGGTAGTAAAGTACAATAAATGGGGATATATCTTTTTGATTCCTTTTATTGTAGTATATGTTGTTTTTCAGCTGATTCCATTGATCAGCACTATTTATAACAGTTTCTTCGAAAACTATATGTCAGGACTGACACAGGTCGGACCGAATTTTGTCGGACTTGCAAACTATAAAAAGCTTTTCTTGGATGGAGATATCTGGATTTATACCAAAAATACTCTGTTATTGTGGATCATGTGCTTCGTACCGCAGATTATTTTATCGCTTGTACTTGGGGCATGGTTTTCAGATGTGCGTCTCAGATTAAAAGGAACACGTTTCTTTAAAACGGTCGTATATCTTCCAAACCTGATCATGGCATCCGCATTTTCCATGTTGTTTTTTACCTTGTTCTCCGATGGAGGACCGATCAACTCAATGCTGATGCAGATCGGATTTATTGATACACCATATAAATTTTTATCAAATGCGGGAAGTGCAAGAGGACTGATCGCACTGATGAACTGCCTGATGTGGTTTGGTAATACAACGATCCTTCTGATGGCTGGTATGATGGGTATCGATACTTCTTTATTTGAGGCAGCAGAAGTCGATGGAGCAACTTCTTCCCAGGTATTCTGGCAGATCACGTTACCGCTGTTACGTCCGATCCTTGTATATGTGGTCATCACATCTCTGATCGGTGGTTTACAGTTATTCGATGTTCCACAGATTTTAACCAATGGAACCGGTGATCCGATGCGCTCTACTATGACACTGATCATGTTCTTAAATAAACATCTCTACAGTAAGAACTATGGTATGGCTGGTGCATTGTCAGTTATTCTGTTTATCATTACAGGTATTTTAAGTCTGATCGTATTTAAGATTACCGGCAATGATAAGAGGAAGGGGTGAAGATCATGAATGAAAATCGTAATTTGAAAAAAGGCGTAGGTATTCATGCAAGAAGAACAATCGCATACGTTGTACTCATCATTGTTTCTATATTATGTCTGTTCTGGTTTTATGTATTATTTATCAATGCGACCAGATCAAATGGTGAGATGCAGTCCGGTTTTACACTGGTTCCAAGCAGTCATTTGTGGGAAAACTGGAAGAACTTAAGAAATGGAACGCTTCCAGTTTGGAACGGTATGTTCAACAGTCTGATCGTTTCCTCACTCAGTGCAATACTCAGTGTATATTTTTCAACGATGACAGCTTATGCGATCCATGCATATGATTTCAAACTGAAAAAATATATTTATCCGTTTATTTTGATGATCATGATGATCCCGACACAGGTAACTGCACTTGGATTTATCAAACTTGTATCTGGTATGCATTTAGAGGATTCCTTTATTCCTCTGATCGTGCCGACAATCGCAGCTCCGGTTACATTTTTCTATATGAAACAGTACATGGAAAGTACACTGCCGTTGTCACTGGTTGAGGCAGCGCGCATTGATGGATCTGGGGAGTTCCGTACATTTAACTCTATCGTAATGCCATTAATGAAGCCAGCGATCGCCGTACAGATGATCTTTACTTTTGTAAGCAGCTGGAATAATTACTTCACACCGGCATTGATCCTGCACGACGATAAGAAAAAGACACTGCCTATCTTAATCGCACAGCTGCGTGCGGCTGACTGGCTCAAGTTTGATATGGGGCAGGTATATGTGATGATCGCATTTTCCATCTTCCCGGTTATTATTGTATATCTGTTTTTATCAAAACATATCGTACAGGGTGTCGCACTTGGTAGTGTAAAGGGTTAACAAGTCTGTTCAAAAATTTGTAAAAAATTGCTGTACTATAAAAAATGAGACTGCCAGACAGGTGGTCTCATTTTTGATTAAAAATCTTTGACGATGTCACTGGTAAACAGGGCGGTTGTGTGCTATACTATTATTTATAATTGGTAGAAAAAAGATCGGATGTGTTGGGGTACAACAGGTGCAGCTGAAATCGGACAGGCTGACCATTTGCAAAGTACACATAGAAATGGAGAGGAATATGACGGAGACAGGATTATGGATTTTTCTGATTTGTTTACTTTTAGTAGTGCTCATAGCAACTGTGGTTGCAGTAGTGTCAGCAGTATCAGGCGCTGCGGCAGCGATCGTGGATGACGAGGAATCAGAGGAAGAATAGGAATACAGCTGGTATGGATGAAGATCGTCGCCATTTATTATTATGTTCACGATCCCGCTTGCATTTACGGGAGGATTCTTTGCTGCAAGGAAGAGATATAAAAAAACAGTTGACAAACCATGCGTCCCCTCGTATGATAAAAACAGCAAAAAAACAAAGGTTGTGAGAAAGAAGAGTACACATAAACTCTTTGCAGAGAGGGAAGTTCACCGGCTGAAAGACATCCCAGAGAAAGATATGTGGAAGGTAGCTTTTGAACCGGAATACTGAGAAAGTATAGCTGTATGACAGGACATAAGAACAGGTATTGCAGGTATGCACAGGTATTCACGACTCATCCACGTTACAGGATGACCGGTCAGGCATGGACTGGCTGGACACAAGCACCAACAAAGGTGGTACCGCGATCATATTCGCCCTTTGTATTCCGTATGGGATACAAAGGGCTTTTTTGATTCATAGGAAATTATGTCCTGTGAATCAAAACCGCCTATCTATCAGAACTAAAAAAGGAGAACAGATTATGTGTCAGAATTGTAGTAAAGAATTAGCAAAGACCTACGATCCAAAAAGCATTGAAGACCGTTTATACAAAAAATGGGAAGATAACGGCTATTTCCACGCCGAGGTAGACCGTAGCAAAAAGCCGTTTACCATTGTAATGCCGCCGCCAAATATCACAGGACAGCTTCACATGGGACATGCACTTGACAACACCATGCAGGATATTTTAACACGTTATAAGAGAATGCAGGGTTATAATGCACTGTGGCAGCCTGGTACAGACCATGCTTCCATTGCAACTGAGGTTAAGGTAATCGAGAACCTCAAAAAACAGGGCATTGACAAACGTGATCTCGGAAGAGAAGGTTTCCTTGAAAAATGCTGGGAGTGGCGTGATGAGTACGGCAGCCGCATTATCAACCAGTTAAAGAAAATGGGATCTTCCGCTGACTGGGAGAGAGAGCGTTTTACCATGGACAAAGGCTGCTCTGAGGCAGTGCTTGAGGTATTCGTAAAATTATATGAAAAAGGACTGATTTATAAGGGTTCCCGTATCGTTAACTGGTGTCCGGTATGTAAGACATCTATCTCGGATGCCGAGGTAGAACATGAGGAGCAGGACGGATTTTTCTGGCACATCAACTATCCGGTTGTCGGTGAAGAAGGCAGATTTGTCGAGATCGCAACAACAAGACCGGAGACATTGTTTGGTGATACCGCAGTTGCAGTCAACCCGGATGATGACCGATACAAAGATATTGTTGGAAAAATGTTAAAACTTCCGATGACAGACCGCGAGATCCCGGTGATCGCTGATGCGTATGTTGATAAAGAGTTCGGAACCGGATGCGTAAAGATCACACCGGCACATGACCCGAATGACTTTGAGGTCGGAAAACGCCACAACTTAGAAGAAATCACGGTTATCAATGATGATGCAACGATGAATCATTATGCCGGAAAATATGAGGGCATGGATCGCTATGAGTGCAGAAAAGCATTAGTGGAAGATCTTGAGAAACAGGGACTTCTTGTAAAAGTAGAGCCACATGCCCATAATGTAGGAACCCATGACCGCTGTGGCACAACCGTAGAGCCGATGGTAAAACAGCAGTGGTTTGTAAAGATGGATGAGCTGATCAAACCTGCTGTTGAGGCAGTAAAAAATGGAGATATCCAGTTACTTCCAAAACGCATGGAGAAAACATATTTTAACTGGACAGACAATATCCGTGACTGGTGTATTTCCAGACAGCTCTGGTGGGGACATCGTATTCCGGCTTATTACTGCCCGGACTGTGGTGAGATGGTCGTAGCAAAGACTGCGCCGGAAAAATGTCCGAAATGCGGCTGTGACCATATGGAGCAGGACCCGGATACCTTAGATACCTGGTTTTCATCCGCACTCTGGCCGTTCTCCACATTAGGCTGGCCGGAAAAGACAGAAGACTTAGATTACTTCTATCCGACAGACGTACTTGTAACCGGATACGATATCATTTTCTTCTGGGTTATCCGTATGATCTTCTCAGGTTATGAGCAGATGGGAAAAGCACCGTTCCATACCGTATTATTCCACGGACTGGTTCGTGATTCCCAGGGACGTAAGATGAGTAAATCTTTAGGAAACGGTATCGATCCGCTGGAAGTTATCGACAAATACGGTGCAGACGCACTCCGCCTGACACTGATCACCGGAAATGCACCTGGAAATGACATGCGTTTCTACTGGGAGCGTGTTGAGGCATCAAGAAACTTTGCAAATAAAGTGTGGAATGCATCCCGTTTCATTATGATGAACCTTGAGGGAAGTGAGATCAAAACCCCATCACTTGACGAGTTAAAACCGGCAGATAAATGGATCTTATCCAAAGTAAACACACTTGCAAAAGATGTGACAGAAAATATGGATAAGTACGAGATGGGAATCGCGGTACAGAAAGTTTACGATTTTATCTGGGATGAGTTCTGTGACTGGTACATCGAGATCACGAAGACACGTACTTATAATAAAGAAAATGATCCTGCATCTGCAAATGCAGCATTCTGGACGTTAAAGACCGTATTGACAGAGGCATTAAAACTGCTTCATCCGTTCATGCCGTTTATCACAGAAGAGATTTTCTGTACACTGCATCCGGAAGAAGATACGATCATGCTTGCAAAATGGCCGGAGTACCGTGCTGACTGGAATTTCCCGGCAGAGGAAGAAATGTTAGAGCACTGTAAGGATCTGGTAAAAGGTGTCCGTAATGTGCGTACAGAGATGGATGTTCCGCCATCAAGAAAAGCAAAAATCTTTATTGTTGCAGAGGAGGCTGCTTTGCGTGATTCCTTTGAACTGACGAAAGAGGCATATGCAAATCTTGCCGGCGCAAGTGAGGTCATGGTGCAGCAGGATAAGACAGGCATTGGGGAGGACGCTGTATCTGTTGTGATCCCCGGTGCTACACTGTATCTGCCACTGGAAGATCTGGTTGATTTTGAAAAGGAAAAAGAACGTCTGTTAAAAGAACAGGCACGTTTAGAGAAAGAGCTTGCACGTTCTAAGGGAATGCTTTCCAATGAAAAATTCTTAAGCAAAGCACCGGAAGCAAAAGTGCAGGAAGAGAAGGACAAACTTGCCGGATACGAACAGATGATGGCGCAGGTCAAAGAACGTTTGGCACAGATGTCAAAATAATTGCAAGATAATGAGCGCAAGAATGGCGAATTGGATCATGTGCTGATTTTGTACATGATATAAGTAAAAAGGAGCTATGCATGAAGGTTTCATCCTTACCGGCGAGCCGGAAAGGAGCCTGCCCGGCATAGCTCTTTTTAGTAAAATAGCACCAAAAAACAAACATTTTGTTAAAGAATTTACTTGAAAAAGCATAAAAGTACTAGTATTATATAAGATAAGGAATATTCTACGTTACTATATATACATACATGAGAAAGAATTGGGGAGCACGCCTATGGTAACAGAAGAAAAGCCAATCGTACAGATAACGGCGGATGGCATGGAAGCTTATATTATGCTTGTAACGCCGGACGATGGGGGAGAATATACAGTTGAATCATTGCAGAAAGCACTGGATGAGAGAGGTGTCAAGTACGGAATAGATGAATCAGCGTTGAAAAAGCTGGCTGATGAAAAAAAATATGGACTGGAGACATTAATAGCACGGGGCACAGAGGCGGTAGATGGAAAAGACGGTTATTATGTTTATAATTTTAACTGCAACTTTGATAAAAAACCGTTGATAAAACCGGATGGAACCGTGGATTACTGGTCTGTAAAGTCGATAGAGTCTGTGGTGCAGGATCAGGTGATCGCGGAGTACCATCCTTGTGTGGAGGGAACAGACGGCAAGACAGTCACTGGAAAGCCGATACCTGCAAAGCGGGGAAGAGAACAGCTTCCACTGAAAGGAAAAGGATTTGAACGCCGGGATGATAATACCTACGTTGCGCTGATGAGTGGTAAGATCGAGACACAGAATGACAGGGTTGTGATCCTTCCGGTACATGAATTGTCCGGCAATGCAGATCTTTCCAGTGGCAACATTGATTTTCATGGTGATGTTGTGATCCACGGAAGCGTGGAAAGCGGCGTTATAGTAAAAGCAAGTGGTACGATCACAGTGGATGGAATCGTCGAGGCATGCACGTTAGAGGCAGGAAAAGATATCATTTTAAGGAGTGGAATGCTCGGTGGAAATAAGGCATCGGTAAAGACAAAAGGCAGTATTACCGCAAAGTTTTTTGAATTTACCCGTATTGAATGTGCAGGCGATATTCGTGCAGATGTGTTGATGGATTGTCAGGTACAGTGCTTTGGAAAGATCATCATGAATGGAAAACGCGGAAGCATCATCGGTGGACTTACACATGGAGTGCGTGGAATCGAGGTTACGACATTAGGGAACGATGCCGAGAAGAAGACCGTTATTATGACTGGTGCAAGTCCGGAGGAATATGCAAAGCTCAAACAGTTAGAAAAGACGATTCAGGAGCTGAGTCAGGGATTAGTGCAGATCGATGAGGGACTGCGAAAGTTTGAAGAACTCGAAAAAGCTCGTGGAGTCAGCTATAAAGATGATCCGAGAAGAGTAACACTGCTCCGTGTCAAGATCCGTGATACTGCAACGTTAGCAAACAGCAAAGAAGAGGCAAAACGGATTCGTAATCTGATCGAGAGTGCGAGCGGTGCATGTGTTACCGTTTTGCGGGAGACTTATCCGGGAGTGGTGATCCAGATCGAGGATACCAAGCTGCTTGTACAGAACAATGTAAAATCAGCGGAGTTTTACAAGCTGCAGGATAAGATCAAGACGAGAGAATGCTCATAAAACTGCTGTCGAATATGGCAGAAGTTTTACGAAAAACTTAATATAAATTTACTTGATTATTGTCACCACTATATTATAATATAGTGGTGATTCTTTTTGCCCCGAAATTGTGCAAAGGAGCGAAGAATATTAAAATAGATGTTGCCATAAAATTTGGCAGAAAAGGACTGGTCGATTATGATTAATTTTGAAGAAGAGTTAAAGAATTTTAAACCGAGCTTAGAGGTAGAAGAGGCAGAGCAGGCGATATATAATCATGAATTAACAGATATGACAGATGTTTTAAAAGAGATGATGCAGGAATTAAAGCATAATATGTAAGATATCTTTTGAAAAGTCAAATGTAAGTTCGTGAAGTGAGGGAAAGAATGAAGTGCTATAATTGTGGAGCAAAGCTTGGAAGGGAAAATATCTGCCCTGAATGTGGCGTAAATGTAAAAATATATAAAAAAATTGTCATGGCATCCAATGAATATTATAATGATGCACTGGCAAAGGCGGGGGTCCGTGATCTTTCAGGAGCAATTGAAAGTCTCAAAACAAGTCTGAAATTCAATAAATTAAATATAGATGCAAGAAATCTGCTTGGACTGGTCTATTTTGAGATGGGCGAAGTCGTGGAGGCGTTGACAGAGTGGGTGATCAGTAAGAACTATCAGCCGTCTGATAATGCTGCAAGCCGTTATCTGGATGAGATACAGAATAACAGGTCAAGGCTTGAGACGATCAATCAGACCATCAAAAAATACAATCAGGCATTATTATACTGCAGACAGGACAGCCGCGATCTGGCGATTATCCAGTTAAAAAAAGTATTGTCATTGAATCCGAAATTAGTCAGTGGGCATCAGCTTTTAGCACTGCTTTACATTCAGGAGGGCAAGTATGATCTCGCAAAGAAGTCTTTGCGCAATGCAGGAAAGATCGATGCAAATAATACGATCACACTCCGTTATCTGAAAGAAGTGAATGCAGGATTAAAGGATAATACCTCCGGGAAAAAACCAAAAGAAGAACAGATTTCCTATCAGAGTGGCAATGAGACGATCATCCAGCCAAAGTATTTAAAAGATAATTCTGCGATGGGAACAATCCTTAATATGGTCATAGGAATCGCAATCGGTGCGGCAATTACTGGATTTCTGGTTGTGCCGGGTGTGCGCCGTCAGGTTCAGAATGATGCAAAAGCGCAGGTGCTTGATGCGAATAACACAGTTTCATCAAAGAATCAGGAAATCAGCACTCTGCAGAAACAGATCGACGATCTGACAAGTCAGATGACTGAGGTCAAGGACAGTGCAGAAGGATCGGAGAACAAGATCAGCACATATGATCAGCTGCTCTCTGCCTATGCATCTTATTCGGATGGTAATATTGAGGCGGCAGGGAATGCACTTGGCAATGTCAATGAGGAATATTTAAGTGACAGTGCTAAGAGTGTTTATGAGACGATCAATGCACAGGTCAATGCAGACTATTTAGAGTCCTTATATAATCAGGGATACAGCGATTATAACAGCCAGAAGTTTGAGGAGGCTGCCACAAGTTTACAGAAAGTTGTAGACATGGAAGAGACCTACAAAGACGGATATGCACTGTATTATCTGGCACAGGCATACCGCAAGAACAATGATCTTGAGACAGCAAAGATTTATTACCAGAAGATCGTAGAACTCTATCCTGGTACAGAGCGTGCAGCAAATGCACAGAATTATCTTAATATTGAGGAATAAGATATTTGGAATAAACAAAATTAAATATCAGCAATGCCATTATACAAAAGACGTCTGGATAATATCAGGCGTCTTTTTATTTCACAAAAAGGCATTTTATCAATGATATCGCGAATCAGGGAACGCTGGGAAAGGAGTATTTATGGAAGAAAAATATCAATTAAAGGAAGGGTGTTTAACGATTCAGATGCCAAAAGAGCTTGATCATCATGAGGCGGGCAGACTTAAGCTGGAAGCAGATTATCTGATCGGGGCATACCATGTCAGACGGCTTGTATTTGATTTTCGGGAGACGGAGTTCATGGACAGTTCAGGGATCGGTGTGATCATTGGAAGGTGCAAGAGTATGGGATTTTCCGGTGGGGAAGTGATGGCGATGAATATGAACGAGCGTGTAAAAAAAATATTTATGGTGTCAGGACTGCAGAAGCTGATCCGGACGGATCTGGTCAGAAAAGAATGGGACATGCAGGATTAAAAAAGTGAAAATCAGAAAATGAAATGGAGAATCAATATGCAGACAGATCATAGTAATGAGAACGAAATGAAACTCGAATTTGATGCAAGGTCAGTAAATGAAGGGTTTGCAAGAATGGCAGTAGCTGCGTTTGTAGCGGAATTAGACCCGACACTGGATGAAATTTCAGATATTAAGACTGCTGTTTCGGAGGCGGTGACCAATGCGATTATCCACGGGTACGACAGTCCAAAGGAAAAGGTGGAAGTATCCTGTAAACTGTGTGGAAACTGCGCTGAGATCACGGTAAAGGATCATGGTCATGGAATTGAAAATGTACCAAAAGCCATGGAACCTTTTTTTACAACAAAACCGGAACTGGAGCGCTCCGGTATGGGATTTGCCTTTATGGAAGCCTTTATGGATGAAGTGGAGGTACATTCGGCACCCGGAAAAGGGACTACAGTGATAATGAAAAAAAAGATCGGCGCAGGGATGGGCGTCTGATATGGAGCATTTTAAGGAACTGATGCAGCAGGCACATGAGGGGGATAAAAGTGCGAGGGATGCACTGATCGCAGGAAACCTTGGACTTGTACATACGATCGTGTACCGGTTTGAAAACCGTGGGCATGACAGGGAGGAGTTATTCCAGATCGGATGCATTGGACTTATGAAGGCGGTAGATAAATTTGATCTTTCATTAAATCTTGCATTTTCTACATATGCTGTTCCGGTGATCATGGGGGAAATCCGCAGGTTTTTAAGGGATGACGGTATGGTGAAGGTAAGCCGGACGTTAAAGGAAAATGCTTATAAGGCAGGACGTGCACGAGAGGAATTGTGGAGAGAACTTGGAAGAGAGCCGGGAATGGTTGAGATTGCAGAGCGGACAGGGTTAAGCTGTGGCGAGATCATTATGGCAATGGAATCAGCAAGGGATGTGGAATCTATTTATCAGCCGGTCTATGAGAAAGACGGGGACGAGCTTTTAATGGTCGATCAGTTGTGTGAAAGAGAAGAAAACGGCATAGATGAACCGGAAAAGGAAGCGGTCTTAAACCGGATGGTGATCGAGCAGTTGTTAGCACTACTGGATGAGCGGGAAAAAAATCTAATCCGGTGCCGTTATTTTGAAAACCGGACGCAGAGCGAGACTGCAAAAGAACTTGGAATGACGCAGGTGCAGGTCAGCAGGCTTGAAAAAAAGATTCTGATTGGTCTTAGAAAAAATTTAGGATAGAAAAGTGCAGGGCGAATATATTAAAAAAACGGGCAAATTGTAATGATTATGCCACATCCGGTTGATTTTCCCATATAAACATGTTATTTTTTTATAAAATGCAGAGAAATTAACATGATAAGGCTGTGCAAAGTGGAAAACAGTGTGAAAAAATAAGAATTTTGTGCAAAAGTGAAAAAGGATTTTGGTGCAGAAGAGGGAGAATTAACATGAAATACGAAAATTATATATTTGACTTATATGGAACTTTAGTGGATATTCGCACGGATGAGGAAAAACCGGAGTTATGGGAAAAACTTGCGCAGTTTTACGGATATTACGGTGCAGCTTATACAGCGCAGAAACTGAAAAATGCATATACACGCCTCACAGGACAGAAAGAGGATGCCCTGCGGCAGGAGATGGGATCAGAGGCAGATATGAAAAAAGATGATACCCATGAAGCACATCCGGAGATAGAGATTGAGGAAGTTTTTCTTGCGCTGTTTCAGGAAAAAGGAGTGCAGGCAGACTTAGAACTTGCCATTCATGCGGGGCAGTTTTTCCGGATTCTTTCCACAGAATATATCAGACTTTATGATGGGGCAGAGGAACTTCTTACAGCATTGCGTGAAAAAAGGAAAAAGGTATATCTGCTCTCAAATGCACAGCGTATTTTTACGGCGTACGAAATGAGACTTTTGGGTTTAGAGCCTTATTTTGATGATATTTTTCTGTCATCTTCGTGCAAAGTAAAAAAACCGGATGCGCGTTTCTTTCATTTATTACTCGACAAACATCACTTGGTACCGGAAGAGAGCATTATGATTGGAAATGATGCAGTCAGTGATATCAAGGGAGCAAAAGAGGTCGGACTGCATACATTTTACATCCATTCAAATATTTCACCGGACATAAAAAAGAAACCGGACGCAGATTATGTACTGATGCAGATGGATCTGGCAAAAGTGCGGCAGATCCTGATTTCCGATTAATGTGATAGAAAAAAATGCCGATACATTCATATATGAATGGAGGACCGGTTATGGCAAAATACGAAAAAACAGAACGTCTCGAAAAAGTACCGATGGAGTACTTGTGGGAGGGGCTTGTTTTATCAGATAATCTTTACAATTATAATGGAAGTGTACTTTTAGTGCCGAGCGGAGAAGTTATCACAAAAAGCAAACTTGATAAACTGATCAATTTCAGCGATGGCAATAATTATATTACAACATTCCGCGGATCTTACGAGTATATCATGAAGGGAAAAGACCGTCCGGCTGAAATACAGCAGAAAATGTTGGAAAACAGAACCGGTTATACAGAACTGCGCAAAGGCGTCGACCATGTGCTTCAGATGAGCAAAAATGTGATGTTTGTCAATCATGCTGAAGTGGAAGGTATGATGGAGAAAGTATACAGCAGAATGGTATCCGTGGATGCCGGAGAGATTTTCCAGTGTATTACCGTGCCAAGACCGGTTGACGAGGCATTGCAGAGACATTCCTTAAATGTTGCACTTTTAAACGGAATCATGGGACAATGGTTAGGACTCGATGAAAAAGACATCCGGAGTCTGATTTTAACAGGTGTGCTTCATGATATTGGAAAGACGAAGATTCCGGAAGAAATTTTAAATGCACCGAGAAAACTGACGCAGGAAGAGTTTGAAATTATGAAAAGACATCCGCTTTATTCTTTTGAACTGCTGGGGGAGGATATCAGCGAGGATGTACGCTATGCAGTGCGCTGGCATCATGAAAAATTAGATGGAAGCGGTTATCCGGATGGTTTAAAAGGAAGCTCCATTTCTTATTTTGCAAGAATTACATCAATTTCGGATATTTATGATGCAATGCTTTCTGCGCGCAGTTATAAAAAAGAGAAGATTCCGTTTGATGTGCTGCAGTGGTTTGTAACTGAGGGGTACAAAGGACTTGACCAGAATCTTCTCAATATATTTATAAAAAATATGGTAAAAGTATACAGACATCAGCAGGTTATTATGTCGGATGGCAGGGAAGGATGCGTTGAATATATTCCGTTAAATGATATGGATCATCCGATCGTCTCCGTCGGAGAAGAAGCAAGACAGGTAGACGAAGACTGGTACTGTGTGCATATGGCATAAGAATCGTGATGTCCTATCATGCAGTGGATTCACTTGCAGCATGATCAGAGATCAGAGTCGAGGGAATCTTCATGCAGAATAAAATGATTGCGCTCCGTTTTAAGGAGTCCCTCCCGCTGCATTTTTGATAGTTCTGCAGACAGGGCACTGCGGTCTACGTTTAAGTAGTCGGCAAGCTGCTGTCTGTTAAATGGTATCGTAAAATCAAGGCTTTTCGCAGCGGCAGATTGTGCAGAAAGGTAAGAGAGAAGCCGTCCGCGGATCGATTTTGGTGTGGTATGGAAGATCCTGCGGGAGAGAAGCAGATTTTTCCGTGCCGAAATAAAAAACATATTATGGATCAGGCGGTTGTGATGTGAACAACTGTTATTGCAGGTTGTGAGCAGCCGTCCTATATTTAAAAACAATACTTCTGTCTTTGCGGATGCAGAGACAACATTGACCATCAGAGGTTCTTTTGACAGGCTTGCGTAAGTTTCAGCGAAGAAAAAGCCGGGGGCTATGTCATCTAATACACTGTGATTTCCCCATACATCATCATTTTCAATCTGAACATTTCCGGACAGTACAAGTCCCATGGAATGAACACATTCCCCGGCGTGATAGATGATCTCGCCTTTTCCGTAACTTCTTGTGACTGCTCCAAGACAGGAGAGCATTTCTTTAATTTCTTCCGGCGATTCGCCCGAAAACAGCATTGTCTGACTTAAAAACTGATAATCCATAAAAGAGAAACCTTCTTTTTTAAAATTTTTTTTAATGTTGTTATGACAACATACTTTTGAGAAAAATTCTAGTATAGTGTACGAGTAATGTCAAGAGCGCAGAAAACAGGAGGAATTTATATGGTACGCAGAGTAATACAGATAGACGAAGAAAAATGCAACGGATGTGGTCTTTGTGCAGAGGCTTGTCACGAAGGTGCAATCGGCATTGTGGACGGAAAGGCAAAACTACTCCGTGATGATTATTGTGACGGACTTGGCGATTGTCTGCCAAACTGTCCGGTTGGAGCAATCTCTTTTATAGAGCGTGAGGCGGCAGCTTATGATGAGGCAGCAGTCCAGGAAAATAAAAAGAAAAAAATGCAGGCAATGGGACAGGCACTTTCCGGTGGATGTCCGGGTGCAAGAATGCGTCAGCTTGAAAGAAAACCTGCAGAAGAAAATCAGAGTGCAGCTTCACCGGTCAGTTCAGAATTACGTCAGTGGCCGGTACAGATCAAACTTGCACCGGTCAATGCGCCTTATTTTGACGGGGCAAAACTTTTGATCGCGGCAGACTGCAGCGCATATGCGTATGGTAATTTCCATCAGGATTTTATCCGTGGAAAAGTGACACTGATCGGATGTCCGAAATTAGATGATGTGGATTACAGTGAAAAACTGACAGAGATCATTAAAAATAATGATATTAAGAGCATGACGATCGTGAGAATGGAAGTACCTTGCTGTGGAGGAATCGAGCATGCAGCAGTGACTGCATTAAAGAACAGCGGAAAATTCATTCCATGGAATGTTGTGACGATCTCAATTGACGGAAAAATTTTAGATTAAGAAAAACGAAGATAGTGTGAAAATAACATTTTTACACACATAAATGGAGGATGATATATGTTTTGTTTTCAGTGTGAGCAGACAGCGGGATGCAGCGGATGTACGGGAGCTGCCGGTGTATGTGGAAAGAAGAGTGCAACAGCGGATCTGCAGGATGAACTGACAGGAGCACTTGTGGGACTTGCACATGCCTGCATGAACAACCCAAAGACAGAGCAGACGGACCGCATTATAATAGAAGGTTTATTTACAACCATCACAAATGTGAATTTTAATGATGAGACACTGCGTGAAATGATCGCCCGTGTCAGAGAAGAAAAAGCGAAAGTTGCACCGGGATGTACGACTTGCATATCACCGTGCGGCAATACCAATGATTATGATATGAAGCGGATGTGGGAGGCAGATGAGGATATCCGTTCCTTAAAATCCTTAATTTTATTTGGCATCCGTGGTATGGCAGCCTATGCTTATCATGCAATGGTACTCGGATATACAAATGAGGAAGTAAATGACTTTTTCTACCGTGCCTTATTTGCAGTCGGTGAAGATTTCGAGATGGGGGATCTGCTACCACTCGTGTTAGAAACAGGAAAAGTAAATCTTACCTGCATGGAGATGTTAGACCGTGCCAACACAGAAACATTTGGAACACCGGTACCGACGGAAGTGCCTCTGATGGTGGAAAAGGGACCATTTATCGTTATTACCGGACATGATCTTTATGATCTGAAGCTCTTGTTAGAGCAGACAAAAGACAAGGGAATCAACGTTTATACACACGGTGAGATGCTGCCGGCACATGCTTACCCGGAATTAAAGAAATATCCGCATTTAAAAGGCAACTTTGGTACTGCATGGCAGAATCAGCAGAAGGAATTTGATCATATTCCGGCACCGGTTCTTTACACAACAAACTGCCTGATGCCGGTCAAAGAAAGTTATGCAGACCGTGTATTTACAACAGAAGTGGTTTCTTATCCGGAAATGGTGCATATCGGGGAAGATAAAGACTTTACCCCGGTTATCGAAAAAGCATTAGAGCTTGGCGGTTACAAAGAGGATACACAGTTTACCGGTATCAATGGCGGTACAAAGGTCATGACCGGATTCGGTCATGGAACTGTACTTGGCGTGGCAGATCAGGTGATCGCGGCTGTAAAAACCGGGGATATCCGTCATTTCTTCCTGGTAGGAGGCTGTGATGGTGCCCGTGCGGGAAGAAATTATTATACGGAGTTTGTGAAACAGACACCGAAAGATACCATGATCTTAACACTTGCATGTGGAAAATACCGCTTTAACGATCTTGATCTTGGAACGATCGGCGGATTGCCAAGAATCCTTGATATGGGACAGTGCAACGATGCCTACAGTGCGATCCGTGTTGCAGTGGCACTTGCGGAGGCATTTGATTGCGACGTGAATGAGCTGCCGCTTTCCATGGTGCTTTCCTGGTACGAACAGAAAGCAGTCTGCATTTTATTGACACTGCTCCACCTTGGTATCAAAAATATAAAACTCGGACCGACACTGCCGGCATTTATCTCACCGAATATTTTAAATTATCTGGTAGAAAATTACGGCATTGCACCGATTGCGACACCGGAAGCAGATTTAGCAGAGATCCTTGGATAAATCAATAAAATGAATGTTTTGGGAACCTTTCTGTCGCCCTGAATGAAAAAAGGGAGTGTGAAAAATGATGTTTTATTTTTCATACTTCCTTTTTCTGGTTAAATGAAAAAATATACTGTATATTGTCGAATTTTGAGTTATAATAGATAATAAGTTTATATTTGTATTCAGGCTTGTCAGGAATGAGAATATTGTTTTTTTAAGCACGAAATGGGGAATGGTATGGAAAGAATCTGGAATTTTTTTGAAAATATGAATGAATATGTATATGTTGCAGATGCGGATACCCATGAACTGGTTTATATGAATAAAAAGATGAGAGATACTTATGGGATACATTCAAAAGAGGAACTTGCCGGCAAAAAATGTTATGAATTGCTTCAGAATTCAAGCCTGCCCTGTACGATCTGCAATAATGATGAACTGCAGGAAGGACAGTTTAAGGAGTGGCGGTATTTTAACCCGCTTTTAAATAAATACTTTAAAATTAAGGATACTGTTGTGGAGAACAATGGCAGACGATATAGAATAGAGATTGCTCTGAATATAAGTTCTCAGGAACATCAGAAAAATGTGGTACGCCGCTACGAAAAACTGGAAAAAATCGTTAATGAGGGACTGCGTCTTGCCCTTGGAACATCTTCTGCGGATAAATCGCTGGACATCATTCTGGAATATATCGGAAAGGCATTAGATGGAGAGAGAACATATATTTTTGAGCATAATGAGAATGGGTACGATGACAACACTTACGAGTGGGTTGCAAATGGAATCCAGCCGGAGAAAGATAATTTACAGAACATTCCACCAGAAGTATGTGCCAACTGGTATCGGAATTTTCAAGAAGATAAAAACATTGTAATTGAAAATCTGGAGGACATCAGAGAGGAAGATCCGGAACAGTATAAGAATCTGAAACGTCAGGATATCCATTCACTGGTGGTTGTTCCACTTTATTGGGAGAAAAAGATCATTGGATTTTACGGAGTGGATAATCCACCGGTAAAATCATTAGATTATGCTTCCAATATGCTTCATATCATGGGATATTTTATTGTTTCCTCCATTCGGAGAAGAAATCTGTTCCATCAGTTAGAACGCATGAGTTATCGTGATCAGCTCACTCAGTTTGGCAATCGTTATGCGGTCGACTGGTTTGTGGAGCATGAGTGGAATGGGGAACAGATCGGTGTAGTGTACTGCGATATCACAGGGCTGAAAAAGGTCAATGATGAGCAGGGGCATGAAGCCGGAGATCGGTTGATCATCAGGGCATGTGAGTGCTTAGCGGGTGTATTTAAGGGGTGTGGTCTGTATCGGATCGGCGGCGATGAATTTTTAGTACTTTGTCTTGGAATTGAGGAAAAAGACCTGAGGGAACACGTTGAGAAACTGCGCATGGATATGAAAGAACATCAGGTTACAATGGCGGTTGGCATGATATGGAAAGAACACGGTCCTAAGGATATTGATCTGCTTTTAAACGAATCGGAGCGCCTGATGTATGAGGATAAAGACAGGTATTATAAGGAACACGGACTGAAACGGCGCAGATAAATCCTTGTATTGCAGAATTAAATGTTATATTTCCTTCATGCTGGTCTCCTTCTGTTTATTCCCGGTAAATCTGTGCAAACCGGAAATTTCTGATGAATAACATGGTGCAGGATCGTTTTCGATTATTATATTTTACTGTGAGATTGTGATATTAGCAATAGTGAAATGGGGCAGAGAAGAGTTGAAAAGGCAGACGGATAAGAAACAAAGATAAAATAGTAAAAATAGAATAGAACAAAGAAAGAATATGGAGATAAAACAGAAAGGAATAAACAATGAATGTAAATCCTATAACAAGATTGGATTATCCAGATCTGGACGTGATCCGCGTAGAAGACACCTATTATATGGTATCCACAACCATGCACTTTATGCCGGGCTGTGAGATTCTGCAGTCTTTTGATCTGGTGCACTGGGAGCATGTGACTTATGTCTATGAGACGTTGGATCATACGGATGCGCAGCAACTGAAAAGCGGTCAGAATATTTACGGACAGGGCATGTGGGCAGCTTCCCTGCGCTATCATGAAGGCCGATTTTATATCTGCTTTGTGGCAAATGATACCCGTAAGACTTATTTGTATACTTCGGAAAAAATAGATGGTCCATGGAAAAAGCAGCTGATAGAAGGCTTTTATCATGACGGCTCTTTATTATTTGATGAGGATGGCAGAAACTATATTGTATATGGAAATGATGAAATCTGGATTACAGAATTGAATGAAGATTTGACTGCACCAAAGAAGGACGGATTACATCGTCTTTTAGTCAGTGATCATAAGAACCCGGAGCTAGGCTATGAGGGTTCTCATATTCAAAAAATAAACGGCTATTATTATATTTTTCTGGTTCATTCCCTGAGAGACCGCTGGATGCGGACGGAAGCATGCTTTTACAGTGATTCTCTGGAAGGAGAATTCACGGGTGGAGATGTACTTTGTGATGATCGTGGATATTGTGGGCAGGGCGTGGCACAGGGAGGAATAGTGGATACGCCGGATGGAAAGTGGTATGCAATGCTGTTTCAGGATTCCGGAGCAGTTGGACGGATTCCTATTCTGCTTCCGGTTACCTGGAAGGATCATTTTCCGTTTTTTGGACAGAACGGACATGTGCCGGAAGAAATAGAGGTTCACAGTACCAGACCAGGATATATTTATCAGCCATTAGTGGGAAGTGATGATTTCTGTAATGGGCTGCTTCCGCGCTGGCAGTTTAATCATGATCCAGATCCACGGTACTATCATCTGGATGCATTGCAGGGAACCTATACAATTACAACACGGGAAGTTTGTACAGAGCTTACACAGGCAGTAAATACGCTTACGCAAAGGATGAGTTATCCGTCCTGCGCAGCTGAGGTTACTGTTGATGCTTCTGCATTGAAAGAGGGCGATGTCGCAGGTTTGTGTGCGTTGCAGAGCTGTTATGCTGCAGTTGGCATTACAAAACATCATGGAAAATATGAAGTCCTTATGCTGGATAAAAAAGAAGATGGTATATTGGATATGACGGAAGGAACTGTTGTTGAATCACATCAGATGGATTTTCGTCTTGAAGCAGATTTCTGTAACATGAAGGATGAAGCACGCTGCTATTACCGGGTAAATAAGGGAGACTGGCTACCCATCGGAAACGTGCATAAGCTGTACTTCAAACTGGATCATTTTACTGGTTGCCGGTTTGGTCTGTTCTGCTATGCGGCAGAGGAAACAGGAGGAAGTGCCTGCTTCCGGGATTTTAAGTATTATGATGTTGATGAAATCTCATAAAGATAGAACTGCATAAAATAAGTGTCGGAATTTACTCAAATTTTTCCTACTTTGGACATTGGTTTTTACAACGGTATTGTATAGTGAAGCAGAGGAAAAACAAAACATGTTTCAGAGAGGAGAAACGATTATGAGAATTAAGAGTATGATGAAGGGTATGCTTGCTGTTGTAATGGCAATGTCTATGGCAGCATGCTCCGGAGCATCTGCAGCAGACCAGACTTCTTCTGAGTCACCGTCACCGGCACAGACAGAAAGTACAGCAGCAACAGAGCAGGAAACAATCGTAACAGAAGTATCTGCAGAAACGCAGACGCAAGAAGAAACAGCAAAAGCACCGAAATATGTTTTCTGTTTATTGGTGATGGTATGAGCTATCCCCAGTTTCAGGCAGCATCTGACTATCTTGGAGCAATAGCAGATTCCGACGCTATGGATTATGATATGGATCGTGCAGATGGAGAATGGGCATTATCTGACTATGTACAAAAGGGTATTGAAGTATTGGATAATGACACCGGATTCTTTATGATGTGTGAAGGTGGAAAGATTGACTGGGCATGTCATGCAAATGATGCCGGCGCAAAGGATAAAACAGAGGATCTTCATAAAATGATAAAGGAGTGTAAGTTTGATGAACAAGAATAAGTTTGCGATTACACCACCTATGGGCTGGAACAGCTATGATTATTATGACACTACGGTGAATGAGGAACAGGTAAAAAAGAATGCATAGTATATGGCTATGCATTTGAAGGAATTCGGATACGAGTATATTGTTGCGGACATTGAATGGTATTCCAATGATGCCGGAACAAAACGCAAAGAATTTCAGTACATTCCGTTTGGAGATGACGTAATGGATGAGTTTGGGCGTTTTCAGCCCAGTCCCGGCAGATTTCCGTCATCAGCAGACGGAAGCGGATTTACACACCTGCTTCTTATGTACATGAACTTGGATTAAAATTCGGTATTCATATTATGAGAGGTATCCACGTGCGGCAGCAGAAAAGCATCTTCCTGTTAAAGGAACATTTTTTACCGCAGACATGGTGGCAGATCCGTCCTCGATCTGCGGATGGAATCCGGATATGTATGGAGTGAGAAATACAGAAGCAGGTCAGAGCTATTATGATTCCCTGATAGAGATGTATGCTTCCTGGGGTGTTGATTTTATTAAGTGTGATGATTTCTGGGATAACTGGGAGCTTCTTAAGAATATGTTCTGGAGATGTGAGCTATGGCAGGATCATGTAAAAGAGGGCTGTTTCCCGGATTGCGATATGCTGCCACTCGGCAAGGTCGGTAAAGGCTTTGAGACAGGAGAAAGAGACTGTCTGTTTACCAGGGAAGAGCGAAGACCATGATGACACTATGGTGTATGTTCCGTTCTCTGCTGATGATTGGTGCCGAGCTTACCAAAATGGATGATTTTACATTGAGTCTTCTCACTAATAAAGAGCTGTTGGTGTTACTTTCCGAGGACTTCAGGGGAGAACAGCTGCGAAGATCAGATGGGGAGGCTGATTGGAAAAATACAAGCACAAAAACCGGCATGATTACGGCAGCACTGTTTAATCTCAGTGATACTGATCTGGAGATCTGTTTGAATATGGAAGAGCTGTCGGGACGGGAACCGGATAAGGATTCCTATGAATTTACCGAGCTGTGGAGTGGTGAGGTTTTACATAGCGGAAAGGAAGCATTAACCGTCGTAGTACCTGCACACGGTACGAAAGTGTTTTCTGTTCGATAGATAATAAAAATTTTATTCAGACCGGTATTGCTGCGGAGTAATACCGGTTATTTTTTTTGAATTGTTTATGAAAGTAGGAGCTGCTGGAAAATCCAGTTTTTTCTGCAATAATATCCATTCCCCAGTTGGTTCTTTCAAGAAGCTCCTTTGCCTTATCAATGCGCATGGATGTAATGTAAGCACTAAGAGTCTGGTTAAATTTCTGATGAAATACATAAGATAAATAATCCGGACTCATATGCAGATATTCTGCAATAGAAGAACGGTTCAGATCAGGATCGGATAAATTGGAATAGATATAGGTTCGTACACGGAAAATAAAGTCTTCATCCTCTGCCAGCTGATCCTGAGCTGCTTTAGCAGGAGCAATGGATGATATGGAAGCTGCAGACTCTTGATGAGACTGATTTTGCTTAAGTTCTAGTGCGTGCCGGATTTCATCACATAATTGTGTCTTATCTATAGGTTTTAAAACATAGCTGGCACAATGAAGCTTTAACGCCTTCTGGGCATAATCAAAGCGTTGATGGCCGGACAAAATCATACATATTATGGGATATGCAAAATAACCAAGGCAAAACAGGAAAGTCAGGATGAAAATCCCGCAGGAAAGTAAATCAGCATAAACTAATTATCCATTTACGCTTTCTAAAGATAATTAACGATACAGCAAGCCGGAATAATTCCTCCGTGGTAAGCAATGTATACACACCAACAATTCCCCACTTGCATATATATGCTGCAAGGTTTGATGTGCCAAGATGTCCATAAACAGCCGATTCAACATTTTGCCCGAGACTCCATAAAAATTCGCTGATCGGAATCGGCATAATCATTACCAGATAATCACGGATTGTGATTTTTTTAAAATGCAGAGATAACACCGGTTTATCTCCATCTTTTCTGGTACATAAGACAAATCCGATAACAATAAATACCAGGTTAAACAACTGCGAAATAAGTGTGGCAATCGCAGCTCCCTTTATTCCCATACATGAAAATCCCAATTTTCCAAATATCAGCAGATAGTTCAGTCCTGTGTTTACACCAACTGCTCCAAAACTTGCCAGAAATGGTATCGTGGCATGTTCTTTACAGCGCAGCCAGGAGGATAAAATATTGCTGACAGCCATTGGAATATAAGAAAATGCTACGATTTTAAAATAAACCGCACCAGTATTTATAATACTCATATCTTTCGTATACAGTCCAAGAATCTGCGACGGAAAACCTCCGGCTGCAAGCAGGAACAATGCTGATATCACAATTCCGCAGATGAGGCTCACATCAAAACTGCACCATGCTTCTTTTGTTTCTTGTGCACCAATAAACTGAGCGATTAATATCCCCGCAACCGTGCTTACCGCACTGATCACCACTGAAAAAATCAATGAAAAATTACCGCATAATCCAACTGCTGATATATTTGTTTCGCCTAACTGTCCGATCATGATCTGGTCAACAATTGAAAATGATGCCTGCAGCATACTTTGCAATGTGACAGGAATTGCTATTTTACATAATGATTTCATAAACTTTGACATTATAATTTCCTCGTACGTTCCCTTTTTATTAAATCAACCGGTAACACGATTTCTGTCTTATATTCTGCTCCATCGCGCATTGCCTCCAGACATTCAATTGCCGCTTTCGCCCTTAAGCCAGCTTCCTGATGAATCGTTGTGAGGGAAGGATTGCTTTCCCTGCTTGCCATGTTATCATCAAAGCCGATAATCTGGATATCCTCTGGAATCCGAATGTTCTTTCCTTGTAAAAATCTCATAAACTCAAGTGCATAAAAATCGGACACTGCAAAAACAGCGGTAACATTGTTTTTTAACAGTTGCATATAGTTATCCTCATAAAAGTGCATTCTTTCCTTTTCTGTCTTTGGTATCTCCCATCTATATGTTTCTCCTTGTTCAAAGGCTTTGCGAAACCCCTCGATGCGCTCTTTATCCATGCAGATGAAATTATCTGCTATGCATAATGCTTTTGTGACGGGTTACGCGTTTAACCTTTGTAAAAACGATATTTCTATTGTAATATTGAACCAGAACATTAAAAATCAGTAAACAATGTGGTGTAGAGCAAAGGTGAAACACATGAATAAAGAAATGACCGTAAATGGGAAAAGCTATACAATAATTAAATTGCTGGGAAAGGGTAAAGGTGGATATTCTTATCTGGCAGAGTCTGGAAATAACAGGTATGTTTTGAAGCAGATACATCATGAACCTTGTGATTATTATCAGTTCGGAAACAAGCTTGAGGCAGAAATCAGGGATTACAGGAAATTGAAAGAAATCGGAATAAAGATGCCGTCCATGCTTGAAACAGATGTGAAAAATGAACGTATTTTGAAGGAGTTTATTGACGGTGACACGATTTATCAGTTAGTTTTAGAAGACAAGATGAAAACTGACTATATCGAGCAATTACATAGAATGTGTGAGCTATTATATGCTGCCAATACAAATATTGATTATTTTCCAACGAATTTTGTTGTACATAACGAAGAAATATATTATGTTGATTTCGAGTGCAACGATTACATGGAAGAATGGAATTTTGAAAACTGGGGTGTAAAATACTGGTCAAAGACACCGGAATTTTTGCAGTATGTGAAAGAACATTCATGATATAATCAGACAAATATATTTTTCCTAAGAGTTTGTCGTAAAAATGTGGTCAAGCCAAGAAAATTGAGTGCGAAAGTAAGTGAAAAATCCCTGTGAATCCCGTAAAATCAAGATTTCACAAAAAGTTCACAGAAAATTAGCACTCACCTATTGACAGTGCTAATAAGTGGTGGTATAACATAGTCAGAACAAAGGAAGAGGGAACAAAAAGAGAAGATGATTCCCCAGAGTTCCTTCGTCTGAGGTTCCAGAGTAACAGGTAAAAAACATGAGATGTCCACAGAAAGTGGACGGATAGAAAAAGGAGAGATGACTTATGTTACTGCCTAGCATTTTTGGAGAAAACTTATTTGATAACTGGATGGATTTCTCATTCCCGGAGATTCCGGATGTTGATAAAACATTGTATGGTAAACATGCAAAGAACATGATGAAGACCGATGTAAAGGAGACCGAGAAAGGTTACGAAGTAGCCGTTGATCTTCCGGGATTTAAGAAAGACGAGATCCAGCTTGAACTAAATGATGGTTACCTGACCATCAGTGCTGAGAAGGGTCTCGACAAGGAAGAGAAGGATAAAAAAGACAAATACATCAGACGTGAACGTTATGCCGGAAGTATGAGCCGTACCTTCTATGTAGGCGAGAGTGTTACCGAGAACGATATCCACGCAAAATACGAAAATGGTATTTTAACACTGGATGTCCCGAAGGAAGAAGCAAAGAAAGTACCGGAAAAACGATACATATCCATTGAGGGATAACAGATGAGAGGATGCCCCCGGAGAGCGAAAGCTCTTCGGGGGCATTTTTGGTTTGCGCGCCATGGGCGCGCTCTAATGGGTGAAAGTCCCGAACACGCCT
>NZ_QRHS01000082.1:0-524 GCF_003470905.1 Roseburia sp. AM23-20 | reverse complement strand
GATGATTGGGAACAGCGTAAGCTGGAAGATATATATGGTTCGATTGGAAATGCATTTGTAGGAACAGCTACTCCATACTATGCAGAACAAGGACATTTTTATTTGGAATCTAATAATGTAAAAGATGGACAGATAAATCATAACTCTGAGATTTTCATAAATGACGAATTCTATGAAAAGCAAAAAGACAAATGGTTACATACCGGAGATATGGTTATGGTTCAGTCTGGTCATGTTGGACATGCAGCTGTAATCCCTGAAGAATTGGACAATACAGCGGCTCATGCCTTAATCATGTTTAGAAATCCAAAAGAAGAAATTGAGCCTTACTTTTTGAATTATGAATATCAAACTGATAAAGCTAAGAAGAAAATAGAAAACATTACGACTGGTAATACCATAAAACATATCCTTGCGTCAGATATGCAGGAATTTGTAGTTGATGTTCCAAAATATGAAGAACAGAAAGTGATTGCGGGTTATTTCTGTAACCTCGATAACCTTATCACCCTTCATCAGCGTAA
>NZ_QRHS01000081.1:0-559 GCF_003470905.1 Roseburia sp. AM23-20 | reverse complement strand
GAGCAGATGGAGCGTATCGAGAAAGAACAGCACCGTGACATTATGAGTCTTGCAGAAATACAGGAACGCAGAAGCATGATAGCAAAAGGTATGTTGAGGGATGGAGAGGGATATACACCGGAGTTCAAGGATCAACTTAAGGCAATGGATGGACTGGAAAAAGCACTGACAATAGCAGAAAAGCAGAGAATTGAACGGGAGGAGAAAGAAAAGCGGGAGAAAGCACCTCTGTGGACGATACCAATCACAGACATTACTTCCGATTTTGTGGAAATCTACCGAACAGTGCATGAAGCATTTGCCGGGGAGATAGATGTGCATGAGATTGTATCTAAGGGCGGTCGTGGTTCTATCAAGTCCAACTTCTGGGGAGACCTGGCATACGAGACCATCCGGCAAGATCCACAGGCACATATTGTATATACCAGACGATACAAGGTTGACTTGCGTGGATCTGTTTATAACCAGTTCATGAAGACTGTGATCCGGTACAATGATCTGGATAACTGGGATTTCAAACAGTCTCCTATGTGCGCGGTGTATAAGCCGACCGGACAGA
>NZ_QRHS01000080.1:0-610 GCF_003470905.1 Roseburia sp. AM23-20 | reverse complement strand
TAGGACTCAAAGTTAACATGACCAAGAGCAAAGTAGATAGACCAAGAGGATTGAAATATCTGGGTTTCGGATTCTACTTTGATTCAAGAGCACACCAATTTAAGGCAAAACCACATGCAAAATCAGTAGCAAAGTTCAAGAGGCGAATGAAAGAACTCACTTGTCGTAGCTGGGGCGTTAGTAACAGCTATAAGGTTGAGAAACTTAATCAGCTTATCAGAGGGTGGATTAACTACTTTAAAATAGGTAGTATGAAGGTGTTATGTGCCACGCTCGACCAAAGCATAAGATTTCGATTGCGCATGTGTATATGGAAACATTGGAAAACTCCACAGAATCGCGCGAAGAACTTAATAAAGCTAGGGGTATATAAGAAACTAGCGTACTCAACGGCTTATAATGGTGCGAGAATCGCACACTGCTGTCAAGGCGGTGCCATGAATGTAGCCGTTACAAAAGAAAGACTAACCCGTTTTGGATTAATCTCAATGTTAGATTACTACACCGAAAGGTGTGTTACTTGTTAAGTTGACTGAACCGCCGTGTACCGAACGGTACGCACGGTGGTGTGAGAGGTCGGGAAATCACTCAGATTTCCCTCCTACTCGAT
>NZ_QRHS01000008.1:0-140455 GCF_003470905.1 Roseburia sp. AM23-20 | reverse complement strand
AAGGAAACTCTTCTTCCATGGAAAATGGGTTCCTGCCACACAGCTTCGTAATCAGAGAAAGGGTAAGATTAAAACTGCCCTGACATACAAGGGTAAAAAGCATGATGCCTATCTTTCTCATGTGAAAGTACAGATTACCGCTTCAAAGAAAGATATTTATCTCGTACTGGTTTACGGCATTACAGAACATCCCATGATGCTTGCAACCAATAAGAAAATCAAATCCAAAGAAGACGTGGTAAATATCGCCCTGACTTACTTTTCCAGATGGCGCATTGAGGAGTATTTCCGCTGTAAGAAGCAGATGTTTCAGTTTGAAAACTTCCGTGTGAGGAAGCTCGCTGCAATCAATGCCCTGAATTTTTATATTACCCTGTGCATGGCATTTCTGGCACATATGTCCATGAAACCAGAAACGCATGCCCTAAAGGTTGCAATCATACAAAAAGCAGACCCTGTAAAGGAAAAAGTACATTTCTGCTATTACCGGTTAGCCAAAGGTATCTCCGGCATACTATCATATGCAAAAGAAGGCGTCAGGCTGTGGTTTCGGACAAAACGTCCGGCATATCGTCAACTCTGCCTTAATCTGACCGCTTAGATAGATAAAAGAATACATCTCCCAAAGCCCGATTCCGGTGGGGCTTATTAAAGTGCTTCTACTCATAGAACTGTCAATCTAAAATATCAAAAAAACTGACAGATTGGTGCTTTGGGAAGATGTAATCATGTTTTGATTACATTTTGCGGAAACTCAAGGTGTTTTTGGTGGAAAGTTTACAATTTTATCTCTGTTTTTTTATTCCGTTTTCCTTGTATAGCTTGTTTTTATTGGGGAAATTGTGTGTTGCAGACATGCAACGTTTTTTGATGTGTTGAGAAATCTTATCATTAAATGTTGGCACCACCTGTATCGGTTATGCAGTTCTTCCTTGATACAGATGGTGTTACTGTGGTATAAACTTTTGTTTTATGAAATCAAAGTACTTCATCTGTGTGCACAGGATATGAGATTCCATGTTCGGTAAGAAGTTTTTCCAAAGCCTGCTTCTCTAACTCCAGTTTTTCTTTCTCTGCTGTCAAATTCTGGTTTTTCGCTGTCAGGCTTTCTTTCTCGGCTGTCAGGCTTTGATTTTCTTCCGTAAGTTCTTCCATCTTTTTGTTTATCGTGTTCTGCAGTCTGTAATAGTCATCCCTTGCGCGGCATTTCTGGCGTGTGATCTCATCTGCATTTAATTCATATAATGCTTTGGATGCTTCTTCCATTGTTTTACTTTTCTTTGCAAGCATTCTGATCTCCTCCCATGTGGTTGCGGTGAACAGCTTCCCCCAGTAGTCTATCCGGCTGGCTTTATCCTCCGCAGTTGCCTGTTCTATCTGTGTTAAGTCTATCACATTCAAAATAAATTTGTCACTATATATACGATGATTTTTTACATTCATAAGTTTATAGGATGCATTAAATTCCCGGCTTCCTGCAAATGGTGGAAAGTTTAGAAATCCGATATGTATCACCGGTTTTGCCATTGTATATTCCTCTCCCCGGCAAAGCTGGTCGTAAGAGCGGCACAGATAACTTAAGGAACGGTCTTCCCAGTTCAATTCATTCTCCATCTGCATTTCCAGATTGATCAGTGTGGTATCATTCAACAGTACCACAATATCCAGTATGAACTCTTTTGCATCATAATTGTCCCCAGGTTCGATCGGATTCGTGATCCTGACTGATGTTATTTCTTCTGGTTTTAAATGTAACAGAGAGCAGATCAGTCCCTTTAATACTTTTTCATTTCTCTGTAATATTGCACGGAACATGTAATCATTGGTCATTCCATAATCAATGCGTCCTGTCGCTTCAAGGTAAGATGCACGTACTTGTTTTTCTTCTTTTGCCATAGGCAGTCTCCTCTACTCCTTCTTTTTCATTTTGAATTTTGATTTTTTACTTTTTTGATTCATTTCACGATCTTTATTGTTGAAATTTTGGCGAAACGCCGGATTTAAAATATGAGTGTGCTCCATGATAAGAGCCTTGTCCGGACAATAGAATGTCCGAACGGATTTTTCATATGAATATATATTATCACAATTGTAGTGTTTTTGACAAGTTTTAAATAAATATATCGTTCCCCTATTTCAATTTATCTTATTTCAATGTTCTGCAGGAAGTTTGCTACATTCTAAGAACCAGTGTAGCAATACTTTCCGGCATATGTAAAACACCGACACTGCATGTCATCGTCAGTTGTATCTGACCGGTTATTTTTCCATTCGGAAGCGATTCTAAACAGATCTCATCAAATGGTATCCGCACAATACCATTCTCAATCGGCAATTTTTTCAATCCATCATCCCTGCACTTACATTTGATTGTCTGCAAATGGCCGTGCAGCAGCATCCGATGATTGTTGCCCGAATATGCAGTAACCTCCCTGATACAAAGTTCGAGACATGACTCTTTTTGACACACATATAACTTTGCCGGTTTTTCAAATCCACGATCTGCCATGGAAAGTTTCTTACATTCCCTGCCCTGCCGGTAAATAGAAAAATCAACCTCATATGTACCATATGGCAGTACCACTCCTGCATTTTCCTGTGGATCATCCAGCATCTGCCCCAGATTTTTCTGCCCGATATTTTCATACTGCAAATGCATTTTTTCTCTCTGGCATATTGTCTGGATCGTTTTGATATCAACTGCATCAAGCATTCCTGCTACCGCCTGATAACGTGCCTCCTTTTCCACACCGATCCGCTCAAAATAATAAATTAATTCCTTTTCTACATCCAGATAATATTCTAAAACTTCATTTCCTTTTTTCGTAAATTCATATCCATTTTCCGTCAGAATACCAAGTTCCACGCTGCGTTTTAAACATCTTGAGACCGTAGATCGATTCACAGAAAGACTCCTTGCAATTTCCGCTTCATTACAGCCTGCCCCATCCTGCTGCTGTTTTCTTAATCTTTTCAGACATTGCAGTTGAAACATTGTTGGTCTGCACTCTTCAATTTCACTGATAAACATTTCCTGTAAACTCCTTTTTCGCAATTACACAGCCATTTTCACGATCAGATCAGGGAAACGGTAAGGATACAGATATCATCCTCTTTCGGTTCCTCATCTTTCATCTGAACGATCAATGCAACGGTTCCTTCTGATATCAGGTCGCTCCGCTGCACATTACATTCAAGCGCCTCCGTTAATATTGCATATCTTCCATCCTGTCTTTTTGCCACACGCCATTCTTCCCCATAATAATAAAAGACCTGTGGTTCATTCCTTTTCTGCTCTAACTCCAGGTAAAGATAACTCTCATCACAGATTTTCACTTTTACTTTCTTCTTAAACACCTTATATTCCTTTGCCAGTGTCCTTGGACATCTGCTCTCTTTGGTATAAATTGCAATCGGCATCTCCCTCTCTCCGTATGGGAAAAGAAAATTTAAATCATTTCCACTCATAGAATATGAAAAAACATGACGGTTTTTCAAAAACATCCGAATCCCCATATAAACCTCACCATCGATCACATATTCAATTTCTTTCGCATTCCGTTCTGCCGACTGCTGGTCAATCCCGGATATCATCATTAAAAACTCCGTAAGAATACGATATTTTTCCAGATATTCCTTTCCTTTGTTTATACCAATTGCCGTAAGATATATATGGCGTTTATCATCCCTGTATAAATACCCCTCTTCTAAAAGACTATCCACAACACGGTTAACTTTGTTTGCTGATGCCTCAAAATAACGTTCCAGATCTGATCTCGTAACCTGATCCTTTCTCCGCTTTAACAGATACATCGCCTTTAAATAATCTTCTTTTTCATGTTTTCTTTTGTCTGTCATCCGATAGTCTCCCCTACTTATCGTTAGATTCAACTAACCTATTATAACATAAAATGAGCCGTTTGCAACGGCTCATTTATGGTCTCCACTTTTTCTGTTCCTTTTCTGTCAGCACTGCCCTTGCAAACAGATCCGGTCTTCTTTCTTTCGTCCTTATAATAGATTGCTCCCTGCGCCACTCGTCTACAAGTTTATGATTGCCTGACAAGAGTACCGGCGGAACTTTTTTACCCATCCACTCCTCCGGCCGGCTATACTGCGGATACTCTAACAGATCTCCCTCAAACGACTCCGTAGAACCGGATTCATCGTTTGTCAGCACTCCAGGTACCATGCGGGAAATCGCATCCACTATGACCATCGCCGGAAGTTCGCCTCCCGTCAGTACATAGTCACCGATCGAAACATAATCCGTCACGATCTCCTCTAAGACGCGCTCATCAATTCCCTCATAATGTCCACACAGAAAAATCAGATTCTCCTCCTTCGCAAACGACTTTGCAGCCTGCTGGGTAAAAGTCGGTCCCTGTGGTGTAAGGTAAATAGTACGCGGTTTTGCACCAATCTTATCAACGATCGATTTCCAGGCATCATAAACAGGCTGCGCCTGCATCAACATTCCAGCCCCACCGCCATATGGATAATCATCTACTTTTTTATGTTTATTGATCGTATAATCCCGGATATTTACCGCTTCGATCGAGAGCAGTCCCTTCTCGGCGGCTCTGCCGATAATACTGGTGTTTAATCCCTGCATGACCATATCCGGAAACAATGTCAAAATGTAAAAATTCATGCTTCCTCCCGCCTGCTATTTAAGTCTCTTAATCCATCAAGCAGGTGAACCTGCATCGTACCACCTTCGATATCCACCTGTTTTACACAGTCTCTGATCGCAGGAAGTAATATATCATCTGCACCTTCTTTGCTGATTACATAGACATCATTTGCACCTGTCTGCAGCACATCCGTCAGTTCTCCTAAATCTTCGCCCTCATCCGATGTTACTTTAAGTCCAATGAGATCTGCAATAAAATACTCATTTTTCTTCAACTTTACCGCATTTTCCCTGGTGACATACAGACTTTTTTTTCGAAACCTCTCCACATCATTGATGTTGTCATATCCTTTGAATTTGAGTATCACCATATTTTTGAAGAACTTTACCCCGGCAATTTCGAGTGTAAGGTTTTCTTTTCCGGTGTCTAAGATTACCTGTTTTAATTTTTTAAAGCGTGCTGCATCATCTGTGGTCGGAAATACTTTCACTTCCCCACGCACACCATGTGTCGTTGTAATAACACCTACCTGAAGTAAATTCTCCATAAATCCTCCATTCTGTCATTTAATCCTGATCACAATATTCTCGACCAGGCCTGTTTTCTGATTTGTAAAATTAATCTGCACGGAACCGCCTTTTTGTACTTTGATCTTTTTTGCCGAATTCAGATAAGACGTACTTTTCCAGTTCTTATCATAATAAGTAAATGACGTGATCTTCCATCCTGTTTTCGCTTTCACGTCAAACTTTAATGTTTTATTATTTGCAGATTTGTAATCATAAATATTTGTATTTTTAAACTGATTTTTTAATTGTTTATTTCCAATTTTGTAACTTGCAGCCGGATTGCTCCATTTATAAACAGTCAGTTTTGACGTAAAAGTTGTCAATAACCTGCCTGTTTTTACCGTCACTTTGATTGTTGAGGTTCCAGCCTTTAATGGTTTGATCCGGACATTATTGTCACCTATGGCAATCTTTGCCACTTTTCCATTTGAGCTGCTCACTTTTGTGATTCTTCCGTTTGACGGCATATTTCCTACTTTATATACGTATGTCCTTTTGTTTTTCGGGCAATATACCTGCGTGAGTTTTCCGCTAAAACGCATTTTTGTATAAGCACCTTTATAGGATTCATTTACGATGCCTTCTGTCCCATCCAGCACATTTTCTTCGATAAATACGGTATCATTCCCTGTGTCCGTTAATCTTTCAGCAGCACTTGCCATTACCGGCATCTGTATAGCTAACAGGAATGTCATTAAAAATATACAACACTTTTTTGCAATACCTCTCATTCTTATTCCCTCTCTTCCTTCCCTGATAGAAAAAAAACCGGCTGCACCATGTTCATGATCACGCCGGTTTACTGTGAAGATTACTGCATAATCTCCACAATCACTTTTTTCTCTTCTTTTGAGGCAGCAGCCTTTACAACAGAACGGATCGCTTTCGCAATACGTCCCTGTTTGCCGATTACCTTACCCATATCAGACTGTGCAACGCGCAACTCTAATACGATCGCTTTTTCATTCTCGGTCTCAGTTACAACAACTTCATCCGGGCAATCAACAAGTGCCTTGGCAATTACTTCTACTAATTCTTTCATAGGTCCACCTCACTGATCCTATTTCTCAATACCAGCATTTTTGAAAATTCTTGCTACGGTATCTGTTGGCTGAGCTCCGTTTGCTAACCATTTCTTTGCTAAGTCCTCATTTACATGATACTCGCTTGGATCTTTAGTCGGATCATATGTTCCAATCTCTTCGATGAACTTTCCATCTCTCGGGGATCTGGAATCAGAAACTACGATACGATAGAAAGGTGCTTTCTTCTGTCCCATTCTTCTTAATCTGATCTTTACTGCCATTATTTTCACCTCCTTAAATTTTTGCTGTTCATTTATTAAAAAGGAAGTCCTTTAAACATTCCCTTTTTACCTTTTTTCATCATGCCAGGCATCTGTTTCATCATTTTCTTTGCCTGGTCAAACTGCTTTACAAGACGGTTTACTTCCGCAATATCAACGCCTGCTCCCTGTGCGATCCTGCGCTTTCTGCTCGGATTGAGCAATGAAGGGTTCTGTCTCTCCTCGACTGTCATCGAAAAGATGATCGCCTCGGTACGCGCCATATTCTTTTCAGCCGCTCCCTCGTCAATCTCAGGCATCTTGCCACCGCCAAGTCCCGGCATCATACCAAGAATACTGGAAAGACCGCCCATTTTTTTCATCTGACTCATAGATTCTAAATACATCTCAAAGTCAAACTCATTCTTGCGCATCTTTTCTTCGAGCTTTTTGGCTTTTTCCTCGTCGATTTCACTCTGTGCTTTCTCAATGAGAGTCAGCACATCACCCATTCCAAGAATCCTTGATGCCATACGGTCAGGATAAAACTGCTCTAAATCAGAAAGTTTTTCTCCCATACCTGCGTAAAGAATCGGTTTTCCGGTCACTGCCCTTATGGAAAGCGCCGCACCACCTCTGGTGTCACCATCAAGTTTGGTAAGTACCACACCGTCAATTCCGATCTTCTCATCGAAGGTCTTCGCAACATTAACGGCATCCTGTCCTGTCATGGCATCAACAACTAATATTGTCTGTGATACCGCAACATTTTCTTTTATCTGAATCAATTCAGCCATCATGTCTTCATCTACATGAAGACGTCCTGCTGTATCGATGATCAGCACATTAAAATCATTCTTTGTGGCATGCTCTACCGCAGCCTTTGCAATATTTACAGGAGTATTCTTATCTCCCATGGAGAATACTTCCACACCCTGTTTTTCACCATTGATCTGCAACTGTTCGATTGCTGCCGGGCGATAAACATCACAGGCGGCAAGCAGCACCTTCTTGCCTTTGGCTTTTAACTTTCCGGCAATCTTTGCTGTTGTGGTCGTTTTACCGGCACCCTGAAGACCTGCCATCATAATGATCGTCAGTTCTTTGCCCGGACGAAGTGCGATTTCTGTTGTCTCAGACCCCATCAGGCGAACCATCTCTTCGTTTACGATCTTAATGACCATCTGTCCCGGATTCAGTCCGTTCATCACGTCCTGCCCGATTGCGCGCTCCTGCACATCTTTTACAAATTGTTTGACCACTTTGAAATTGACATCGGCCTCTAAAAGAGCCATCTTAACTTCCTTTAAAGCAGCCTTCACATCATCTTCTGTCAAACGACCTTTGCTTCTCAGGTTCTTAAATACATTCTGGAGTTTTTCGGATAAACTGTCAAATGCCATCTATAGCTCCTCTAATATCTGGTTGGAGATCTGTTCGATCTCTTCTAATACTGCCTCGTCATGATTCTTATAGAACTCTTTTGTCAATGCATGAATCTTTGTTACCATACCTCTTGCGGTCTGGAACTTCTCGATCAGATGAAGTTTACTCTCATATCCTTCCAGAGTCTTCGTACATCTCTTTACCATATCATGTACACCCTGACGGCTGATTCCCTCTTCATCTGCGATCTCACCGAGTGAGAGATCATTGAACACAAAATCCTCGTATATCTTTCTCTGATGTTCGTTTAAAAGTTCTCCATAGAAATCATAGAGATACGCCTGTTCAATCTTTTCTTCCATTTTATATCCCAATCTGTACTCTCACATCAGCACCTTGCATAGATTATCATAAAAAAGAATAGGTGTCAAGCATTTTTTCTTGACACCAGTATTTATTTTTTCTTAAAACAAGACTTTTTTCCTATATCAATCTTGACAATTCTTTTTTCTGCTGTTTATAATATGCGTAAGCAATAAGCATTGCGGACTAAAGTACCACATGAAATAAACCTGTTTTGTACTTGCGCAAAACTGCGCAGGAATGGAGGTTCCAATGAAAAATAAATATCAGAAACCTGCAATTTATCTGACACCAGAACATACAGAAGGCATTTACCTTGCAAGTGGTTCAAATGCCGCAGCCGGTTCCGTAACTGCGACCTACATAGGTGTATGGGACAGATGGGACGGTGGCGGAAAAGGTCTGGTTGCCGTAAATTGGAGCAATGTGACCGGCAGTGTTACCCTGACGCTTTCTTTCAATAACTCGATCGACCAGGTTGAGGTTGCAGGATATACAGCATCCACCTCAATCTCCGGCAATTCCGTGAAACTGATTTTTGATCCGAATTCCGGTTCTGATCTCACACTCGGTATCCATTTAAACCACTCCGGTGCAAGTATTGACAGTCTTACAATGACAGGTCAGTCTTACACGGTATCATAGCAGATTTAGCTGCATATGCTCTCATGTAATATCAGAAGCAGATTTATTGCATAGATCAAAATAAGGAATTTCGTTTTCTTTTAACGAAATTCCTTATTTTTTTAGAATCTTACAGACTTGCTCTGACTAATTTCGGTTTATAACCATTTTTCTCTAATGCTTTGATGATCTGATTTTTGTGATCGGTACCAAAGCACTCTAAAGTGATACGAAGCTCCACGGCTGCATTGCGGTTTGTGCTGATAAACTGATTATGCTCTAACTTAATCACATTTCCCTGCTCTGCTGCAATCGTTGCGGCTACTTTTGACAATTCGCCCGGCTTATCCGGAAGAAGTACAGATACCGTAAAGATACGGTCACGGAAGATAAGTCCCTGCTGTACCACGGAAGACATTGTGATCACATCCATGTTACCACCACTTAAGATTGATACGACACGTTTATCTTTTACACCAAGATGTTTCAACGCTGCTACCGTAAGAAGGCCCGAGTTTTCCACAACCATTTTATGGTTTTCCACCATATCGAGGAATGCAACAACAAGCTCATCATCCTCAACCGTAATGATATCGTCTAAGTTCTTTTTGATATATGGGAATATCTTGCTGCCCGGTGTCTTTACTGCAGTACCGTCTGCGATCGTGTTGACACTTGGCAGTGTCGTTACTTTTCCTGCTTTAAAAGAAGCCTGCATACAGTTTGCACCTGCCGGTTCCACACCGATCACCTTGATCTTTGGATTTAACAGTTTTGCAAGTGTAGATACACCTGTTGCAAGTCCGCCTCCACCGATCGGAACTAAGATATATTCCACAAGCGGAAGTTCTTTAAAGATTTCCATTGCGATCGTTCCCTGTCCGGTTGCCACTGCAAGATCATCAAACGGATGAATGAATGTATATCCTTTTTCCTCTGCTAACTCATATGCCTTCTGGCATGCCTCATCATAAACATCTCCATAGAGAACAACCTCAGCGCCATAGCTCTTGGTACGGTTTACTTTGATCAAAGGTGTTGTTGTCGGCATCACGATGACAGCTTTGCAGCCATAGCATTTTGCAGCGTAGGCAACACCCTGCGCATGATTTCCTGCTGATGCAGTGATGAGTCCTTTCTTACGTTCTGCCTCCGTCAACGTGCTGATCTTATAATAAGCGCCACGCACTTTGTACGCACCGGTAAACTGCATATTCTCCGGTTTTAAATATACTTTGTTTCCTGTCTGTTCACTTAAGAAATCAGAGTATACCAGTTTTGTCTCTAAAGTGACTTCTTTTACTTTTTCACTAGCTTCCTCAAACTTGTCTAATGTTAACATTTATTTTCTCCTTCATCTGTTTATTATTCTGCCTGATCTTTTACATCAAAAAGTGCATTTACAAATTCATTGGAATCAAACTTCTGCAGATCCTCGATCGTCTCTCCGACACCGATATATTTGACCGGGATTCCAAGTTCTGAATGGATTGCAACAGCGATACCACCTTTGGCGGTGCCATCCATCTTTGTTAAAATGATACCCGTAATTTCTGCTACTTCCGAAAATTGTCTTGCCTGGGCAAGTGCATTCTGACCTGTTGTTGCATCTAAGACCACCAGAGTCTCACGGTATGCATCCGGATATTCTTTTTCCAGAATACGGTTGATTTTCTTTAATTCTTCCATGAGATTTTTCTTATTATGGAGACGTCCAGCCGTATCGCAGAGCAGTACATCCGCATTTCTCGCTTTTGCTGCTGCGACCGCATCATATACGACTGCCGCCGGATCTGCCCCTTCCTGTCCACCGATCATCTCAACACCGGCACGGTTTGCCCATTCTAACAACTGGTCACCTGCTGCTGCACGGAACGTGTCGGCTGCTGCAAGAACAACCTTTTTCCCTTGATCTTTTAATTTGCCAGCCAGTTTTCCAACGGAAGTCGTCTTTCCTACACCGTTTACACCGATGACAAGTACCACAGACTTTTCATTTTCAAACCGGTACGCAGTTTCTCCGACATCCATCTGTTCTTTGATACTGTTGATAAGAAGTTCCTTGCACTCTGCCGGATCTTTGATCTTATTTTCTTTTACTTTTTCTTTGAGATTCTCAATGATCGACTCCGTCGCATTGACACCGATATCCCCCATGATCAGGATTTCTTCGATTTCTTCATAAAAATCATCATCAATACTGGAAAATCCGCTGAAGATCGAATCGATCCCGGATACGATGTTATCTCTCGTCTTGCTGAGTCCGGAGACCAGACGGCTCCAGAATCCTTTTTTTTCTTCTCCCATACATCCTGCCTTTCTTATTTGTCCAAATATTATTTATCTAAATCGTTTTCGATCAGATTAACGGAAACCAGTGTTGAAACACCTTTTTCCTGCATCGTGATACCGTAAAGACGGTCTGCTGCAGCCATTGTACCACGTCTGTGCGTGATCACAATAAACTGTGTGTTCTTTGTCAGCTTATGCAGATACTTTGCAAACCTTGTTACGTTTGAGTCATCAAGTGCCGCCTCAATCTCATCTAACAGACAAAACGGCGATGGCTTTAAATTCTGGATCGCAAATAACAGAGCGATCGCTGTCAGTGACTTTTCTCCACCGGACATCTGCATCATATTCTGCAGTTTCTTTCCGGGCGGCTGTGCAATGATACGGATACCGCACTCTAGGATATCCTCATCTTCCACCAGTTCAAGTGTACCTTTTCCACCACCGAACAGTTCTTTAAATACCGTATCAAACTGTTTCTGGATCTCTGCAAATTTTTCCATGAACTGTTTACGCATTCCTGTATCGAGTTCCTCAATGATACCGAGCAGCGTTTTCTCCGCCTCGATCAGATCATCATGCTGCGTTTTTAAAAACTCATAACGTTCCGATATCTCTTTATAATCCTCGATCGCATTGACATTGACATCACCGAGTCTCCGGATATCGTCTTTGATCTGTGTGATCATTTTCTTTAATGCTGCAGGATCAGCATAAGAATCATCCCTAAGATCCATCGCAGCATGAAGTGTCAGCTCATATTCCTGCCACATATAATTCGTCTGATATTCTCTCGCTTCATCGAGCTTTTCATGCTGGCTGTTCAATCGGAACACTTCTTTGTCGAGATCAGCGATCTGATCTGACATTTCCTCCCTTTTCCGGAAAAATCCTTTCTGTGCAGCCGACATCTCTTCTTTCTTCTGCGTATAATCGTTAAGCTGCTGTTCTAAACCGGCATGTGTATCATCCGAAGCAAGAATCGTCTTTTTCAGCTCCTCGATCTCAAGCGTTTTCTGCTTTGCCTCTTCTTTCGCCTCTCCTGCCTGTGTGACTAACTGCTCTCTTTCCTGTGAAAATCTTGTGATTTCACTTAGGATACGTGAAATATTAGACTGCGCAAATTCTGCCTTCTGCCGGATACCAGCTTCCTCTAAAGCGATCTTTGAAACTAGCTCTGCCGCTTCTTTCTCCTTCGTCTGATATTCCTCTAAACGCTTTCCAAACTCTTCATTTTCCTGTTCGATCTCTTTTTCACGGACTGCTGCATTCTCGATCTCAGCCACGATCTGTACTTTATTTTGTTCAAGTTCTGCAAGCTGCTCCTCGATCTCAGTTCTCTCTGCATTAAGACCTGCAAAAACAGATTCCCTCTCGTTTTTCTGCTCTGTGGCACGATCTAAGTTCATTTTTGCCGTATTCTGTAAAATATACTGTTCCTGCAGTTTTTCCTTACTGCTTTCCATGTCTTCTTCTAACAGCGATTGTGCTGTTTTGATATCTTCCAGGCGGTCTCTCGACTCTTTGATCTGGCTTTGCAGTGTAGCTACAAGTGTTTCAAGTTCTTCCACTTCACGTCTTCTTGCAAGAAGATTACTGGTATTTTTAAATGCACCACCGGTCATGGAACCACCCGGATTTAAGCACTCACCCTCAAGCGTTACGATGCGAAAAGAGTAGCGGTATTTTCTTGCTAATGCAATGGCATCATCAATCGTCTCCGCAACAACTACCCTGCCAAGCAGATAATTCGTCACACCATCATATCTTGCATCATTTTTTACCAGCGTACTTGCAAGTCCTATGACACCACGTTCACGCAATGCTTCCTGATTTTTAAAACCACCGCTGCCGTTCACGCTCGTAAGAGGAAGAAATGTTGCCCTTCCATAACGGTTCTGCTTCAGATAAGCGATCATCTGCTTTGCTGTATCTTCATCCTCTGTGACAATATTCTGGATACTTCCGCCTAATGCAGTCTCGATCGCAACTTCATATTTTTTCTCAACCTGGATCAGATCTGATACTACACCTAAAATTCCTCTGTGTCTGTCTTTCTGCTCCATTACACGACGGATACTGTTTCCATACCCATCGTAACGTTCTGCGATATTTTTTAAGGTTTCTAATCTGGACTGTTCTTTATGGTATCTGGTAACATCCTGCTCTAGTTTCTGACTGGTCCCGGAATACTTTCTGCGCCACTCGCGGTTCTTTTCTTCCATTGCAGCCGTCACTTCTTTCAACCCGCGGATCGTTTCATTGACATCATCTAATTCCTGCTGATACGCAGACAGCACATTATCTAAATCTTCTTCCTCTGTCTTTCTGGCAAGAAGTCTCTGTGTAAGTTTCGCTTTACGGATATTGATCTGCTCTGCCATCGTATCAAAACGCTGCTGTCTCGCCTTGATGGATGCCTTGTTATTAAGAAGTTCGATGATCTCGCTCTTTCCACGTTCAATCCCATCACTGCATTCTTTCATTCCATTTCGCAGATCTTCTAATTCTTTTTCGGCAGCCTGCTTTCTCTCAGAGATCCCGGCTAATGCCTCTAAGAGTTCTTCCCGTTCCCTGCCATAAACTTCTTTCTGTCCGATGCGCTCCTGTCTGTCTTTTTCGATGGAATCCAGCCTGTTTTTTAAATGCTCGTCCGTCATCTCCGCTGTATGGATCTGCTCTTTTAAGACATTGATCTGACCTTCTAATTTTCCTTTTAAAACAGTAGAACCGCTCAGGTTATCACGCACTGCGGTGATTGCCTGCTCTAACTGTTCAATCTCTGATTCCATGCGCTCATATTCCGTTTTGACCTGCTCATAAGAATCTTTTGACTCATTCAGCTGTGCATTGGCAATGCCGCACTTTTCTTCTACCTCACGAAGCTGTGCGTCAATACGTGTCATCTCCATCAGAAACATATTGACATCATATGTTTTTAATTCTTCTTTTTTCTTTAAATAAACATGCGCTTTTTCTGCCTGTTTTTGAAGTGGACCAACCTGGCGCTCCAGTTCACTTAAGATATCATTGACACGAACCAGATTTTCACGCTCATTCTCTAACTTTTTCTGCGCAGTTGCCTTGCGCTTTTTATATTTTACAATTCCGGCAGCCTCGTCAAACAGCTCTCGCCGTTCTTCCGGTTTACCGTTTAGGATTTTCTCGATCTGTCCCTGTCCGATAATGGAATATCCTTCTTTTCCGATACCGGTATCATAAAACAGCTCGGTCACATCTTTCAGACGGCAGGTATTGCCGTTGAGCAGGTACTCACTCTCCCCGGAGCGGTACACACGCCTTGCGACCGTAACTTCCTCATAATCTACAGGAAGTTTATGATCCGCATTGTCAAGTGTGATCGCAACATAGGCATAACTGAGCGGCTTACGGTTTTCCGTTCCCGCAAAAATAATATCCTGCATGCTGGCACCACGAAGCTGCTTTGCACTCTGTTCACCAAGAACCCAGCGCACCGCATCTCCGACATTGCTCTTACCACTGCCGTTTGGTCCCACAATTCCTGTGATCCCGTTATGAAAATCAAAAACGATCTTATTCGCAAATGATTTAAATCCCTGCACTTCAATACTTTTCAGATACATACTAAACCTCATTCTTTACAGTTTTGGTTTCAAAAGCAAAAGTGCCTGGTAGGCAGCTTCCTGCTCTGCCGCTTTTTTCGTGTGACCGCATCCCTCCCCGATCACTTTATCTCCGATGCGTGCTTCGACCGAAAACTTTTTATCATGATCCGGTCCTTCTTCTGAAATCAGTTCGTAATGCAGACTCTCCTTATAATTGCCCTGCACAACCTCCTGTAAAATAGTCTTGCTGTCATAAAACAGCTTTTTGTGTTCAATATCTGTCAGGATAAATTTATGTATAAACTTTTTCGCCGGCTCAAAACCACCGTCTAAATAAATGGCTCCGATCACAGACTCTAATGCATCTGATAAAATTGACTTACGCTTTCTTCCACCTGTCTGGTTCTCACCTTTGCCAAGCAACAGATAATCACCAAGATCCATCTCTCTGGTGCAAAGTGCAAGTGTCGGCTCACAAACGATACTTGCGCGAAGTTTTGTCAGATCCCCCTCCGGCAGATCCGGATAATTGCGGTACAGAAAATCACTCGATACGATCTCTAAAACTGCATCCCCTAAAAACTCCAGCCGCTCATTGTCAGAATGTTTTTTCATATGCTTTTCATTGGCATATGAACTGTGTGTCAGTGCCTGACGCAATAAACCTTCTTTCTCAAATGTATATCCTATCCGATTCTGCAATTCCTGTAACTTTGACATTTCATCCTCCCTAGTCAGGGGCTTTTTTCTACCTTACTGTCCGCCCAGCAAAATATAAAAAAGACTCTGTTTTTTATTATAATAACGGAAAAGCCCTTGCCTGACAAGATTTTGTCTTCAACAAGGGCATACGTTATCCTTTTATTTAGTTTAAAGCATTTTTGATCTGCTCAACTGCATCTGCAACTGTCACGATATGCTCAGCATCCTCATTTGCGATCTCGATATCGAATTCTTCTTCAATTCCCATAATGATCTGAAAAATATCAAGGGAGTCAGCTCCAAGATCATCCACAAAAGTGGTATCCATTGTGATCTCCTCCTCATCTACATTTAATACCTCTGCAATGATTTTTTTCAGTTTTTCAAATTCCATAACTTTACATTCCTTCCTGTTCCGTTGAACTTATAATATTTTTTCTGATTTTTCCGTTGATGTCCTGCTCTTTGAACGTCACACATTGAAAAATGGAATTGGTAATCTCAACTGCTTTCGCACTTCCATGAGTCTTTACCACAAGTCCATTCAGTCCTAATAAAGGAGCGCCGCCATACTGAGTTGCATCAAACGCTTTTAATGTTGACTTTAATGCCGGAAGTGCAAGTGCCGCACCGATTTTACTTCTTACGGTACTCATCATGCCTTTTTTTATTGCTCCGACAAGCGTTCCTGCTAACCCTTCATACAGCTTTAAAATTACATTTCCAACAAATGCCTCACAAACGATCACATCTGCCTCTCCATGCGGGATCTCACGAGCCTCAATACTGCCCACAAAATTAATATCCGTACATTCTTTCAAAAGCGGAAATGTCTCTTTTACCAGTGCATTTCCTTTTTCTTCCTCTGCACCGATATTAACGATCGCTACTCTCGGATTTTTGATTCCAAGTACATTCTCCATATAAATGGAACCCATCTTTGCAAACTGAACAAGATGTGATGCCCTTGCATCTACATTCGCCCCGCAGTCGATCAGAAGTGACACTCCCTTTTCTGTCGGAATAAGCGGTGCTAACGGTGGTCTCTCGATTCCTTTGATCCTGCCTACAATAACCTGTCCGCCGACTAATATGGCACCCGAACTTCCTGCCGATACAAATGCATCCGCTTCTTTTTGTTTTACCATATTCATGCCGACAACGATCGATGACTGTTTTTTCTTGCGGATCGCATTTACCGGCGGTTCTGCCGTCTCGATAACTTCCTCAGCATGTATAACCTCGATCTGCTCTGTCGGATAAGTGTATTTTTCAAGTTCCTTGCGGACCACATCCTCCTGTCCAACCAGAAGAATCTTAATATCCCTTCTCGCATTGACCGCATCCACAGCACCCTTTACAGGTTCGGCAGGAGCATAATCTCCACCCATTGCATCTAAGACAACTTTCGTAATCTCAAGTGATTGATTCTGCTGCATAATTACTTCTCCATTCTGATACGTTTAGGACTCTCCCTTCACGTCTATATTGAAATATACTATAACTCTTTCTATAAATCAATATAAAAATCGCTTGTCATTAGTTATAAAATTCCTGATTTCTTTCATTTTCTGCTTCACGGTCTTCATCAGACATATAACGCTCAAACACACCTTCTAATATGTAATTAAGTAACAGTGTCGCTAAAGCCGGTGAAATAATGGCAACAACCGGCAAAAGGTATGTTCCGATGCAGCATGCAAGGAAAAACATCAATGCCATAAATGTTTTTGGCAGATTACCGATCGCCATCAGTGCAGAATTTTTAAGGATCATTTTTGTTGTATTTTCAAAGCGCGCCATATATGGAAATACATACACTGCCCATGCAATGACCACAAGCATCAGCACAAAGAAAACTACATAAAGCGCACCTGATTTTTCACCTGCTTTTGCAAACTGATACATAATGTAGCCATCGAGACCTACGAGAACAACTGCTGCTGCCACAATAAGCGTTACCAATGCTCCCTGCTTCATATTTGATCTAAAAGAATGCCAGAAAGAACTCCAAAGGTATCCTCTGCTGTGCCGGATCACCTTGTTTACTGCATAATAAAGTGCTGTTGTTGCAATTCCAGCCGGAACTGCCAGTACGATACACGGCAATGCTAAAATGATCGCTTTTGTCACATATGCCACATAAATTCCAAATGCAAGCGGTATGCAGCATATCATCCACAACAGACTTAAACATACACAGTCGACACCCTTTCCAAGTGCCTGAAAAAACTTATTGTCCAGATTAAAAATATCTCCCATTTCCCTACTCCTTTGTTAAAACATTATTCTACCATTTTATTCTGTTGGCAACGATTATGCAACCGCTAATTTGTGAATTATTTGTTTACCCGGTTCTTTACCAGCACTTGCTGCATTTGCCCAGTCCCTGACTGATTGCCTGCGCCTCTGTGATCTGTGTTGCCTTATCAGGATTCATATTTCCGCAATTATTAATGCTGTGATACTTTGATCCTGTTGCAGATTTCCAGACCATTAATGTATCTGAGCCACCTGAACCTGATCCAGTGTCATTCGTTACACTTCCACTTGCATCTGATCCTGACGACATACTTTCATTTTCCGAACCTGTATTTCCGAAATCTGCAATACCATCACCTGCCGAAACAGTGCTCTTTTCTGTCTCAGCAGATTCATCCGATGTGACAGCCGCTTTCTGCCCGGATGAATCCATACTGTCACTCTGCACGGCTGCATCTGCCAAAAGACTGCTGTCACCGGTCGCATAATCGATTTCCACATCCGGCTGTACATTATAACAATATACATTAAAAAGGATTCCTTCCCCTTTATCCTCCACAGATTCCGCTTCGATCTGCACTCCACTGGCAAGCAGATTATCACCCTCAAAAACAGGTGTCACACGGTACATCACATGGTTTCCGGTCTCTTTCACATAATCCGCCACCATATTTTCAAACGGCAGCATACCATCCACATTTAAGTAACGTGTACCCGTGATCAGATTCTTTGTATTCGCATTTTCACCCGAAAGCTGGTATCCGATCAGATGACAACGGTTATACAGATATTTTCCATCTACAACATCATATTTTACAGTATGCCATCCGGTAGGTTTTACTGCCCCGATATTTCCGCGTTCTTCCGTTGGCATCAGATCGGTTCCAATACATGCATACACGACACCACAACGGCCAAGATCGTCTAAGTCACTGTAATATTCATAAGATGATACTGATAGATCCGTTTCCCGGAAGTACGGTACATTGTCATTGATCTCAACATATGGTTTTCCGGAATAAGCCGGAATATCAGATGCTAAGATCGTTACCTCTGTTGATGGCTGAGTCTGCACCGCTATGGTCTGTTCTGTCTCAGTCTCTGTTTCACTTTCGGTTTCTGTTTCACTTTCAGTTTCTTCCGTTACAATTTCCGGAATTCCGGGTTCCTGTTTTTCCGTTTCCTGGATCTTAGCCTGTTTATTTACAGACTCTTCTATCGCCACCACGGATTCTGTTGACAATTCCGCAGTCTGACCGGCCGGGTTGCTCCCCGTAGGGATCATACTGCAAAATACGAAAAACAAAACACCCAGCAGCACGGGTCTTAAAACTTTGCTTTTCGGAAGTTTTTTCCATATTTTTCTGACAGGTTTTACCGGCAATGATGCAATACCAAGCAGGAACATCAAAACAGCCCCTGGATGAAATCCATATACCGGCAGACATAACATGCAAAAAACTGCAAAAATCCAATTAAATATCTTCATGTTTCCACTCCTCTAACGTAATTTTTTTATGTGAACTCCCCTCAAATTCAGAAACAGATATCATTTTCCACTCATTCTGTAACATTGAAATATCCAGATATATATCTGCAGGATAACTTCTGTTCCATCTGAAAAGAAAAATTCTTTTTATCTTATTCTGATATTCTGTCAAAGGAAGATTTTCCACAAAACAAAAATCAGAGTCTTCTGTTTTCTTCAAAAATTCATCATCCACTATAATATTATCCGGCAAAGGATCTTCAAATTGTCTGGCAGTATAATGATTGATCCAGAGTCTTTCCCCCTGTACTAATTCTATCAGGTGTTTTCTCAGCAGCTTATCCTGACTCTGCCTGCGCCTGTTAAACATCATTCCCATGTTATCATCTACAGCTACACATACATTCAATTTTTTCACTTCCTTATTTTGATCCCGATCACCCATAAAAACAAAAAGACCAAGAGGAAACTTACCGTTCCACCCTTGATCTTCCTGTATCCCGTAAGGATTAGTCCTGAGGGATGATTTCTTTTTTGTTGTAAGAGCCACAGTTTTTACATACTCTATGAGGCATCATTAACTCTCCACATTTGCTGCATTTTACTAATGCCGGAGCAGTCATTTTCCAGTTTGCTCTTCTTTTATCTCTTCTTCCTTTGGAAGATTTATTCTTTGGACAAATTGACATATTCTCACACCTCCTTAAATTTGTTAAAGACATCTTGGATTGCTGCCATTCTTGGATCCAGTTCTGTTCTCTGGCAGTTGCATTCCCCTTTGTTCAGGTTCATTCCGCACACTTTGCAAATTCCTTTGCAATCATCCCTGCACAGAACTTTCATCGGCCAGTTCACCAAAATCTCTCCATAGATAAGTCTATCTATATCCAGATTAAATCCAATCAGGTAGTCATTATCTTCCACATCTTCATCATGAACAACAGAATCTTCTAATTTGATATCCTTGTCAATCGAAAAGTGGATATCTGTCGGAACTTCCTCCAGACAACGGCTGCACGGAATCGATACACGCAGATCAACATCACCCTGGATAAGCAGCCGCTTGTTCTCCCGGTTTGCGATATGCAGTTCTATCGGTGCTGCACTGATAATAGGAAATTCCCCTAACTTTGATACAAAAGACGCAAGTTCGATCTGAACCTGTTTCGTTTCTTCCTTGTTCTCACAAGATAAAATGTCTGAAATATCTATAATCACGGCATTCTCCTATATCTTTTTTTGTGAATCAAACCTTTTATCTAGGCTTTTCACACCTAAATGATTATACATAGTGAAAACAGGTTTGTCAAGTATTTTTTCTTGACAACCCTGTTTTTTTATCTTCGCGAATCTGCTGCTATTTACACATGTGCAGTCAGCAACGATTTCAGCCCATAAAAATGCGTTGTCTCTGCCTATTTTACAAGTGCAACCGTCTCTCTTGCGATTGCAAGCTCCTCGTTGGTCGGGATCACACAGACTTTTACTTTGGAATCTGCTGTGGAGATCACTTTTTCCTCTCCGTGTACTTCGTTTGCCTGTGCATCTACTGTAATTCCAAGATATCCAAGATACTCAAGTACCTTTGCTCTGACGATCGTTGTATTTTCTCCGATACCTGCAGTAAATGCAATCGCATCCACACCATTCATTGCTGCCACATATGCACCGATATATTTTGCAACACGGTAGCAAAATACGTCGATAGCACCGATTGCAAGCTCATTTCCTTCATTGGCTGCAGCCTCAAGATCACGGAAATCACTTGATAATTTTGATAATCCCTGTACACCTGACTTTTTATTCAAAACATTCATGACACCTTCGATATCTAAGTTCTCTTTCTTTGCAATGAACTCCATGATTGCCGGATCAATATCGCCGGAACGTGTTCCCATAACAAGTCCCTCTAAAGGTGTAAGACCCATGGATGTATCTACACACTCACCATTTAATACGGCACTGATAGAAGCACCATTTCCAAGATGAGCCACAATGATCTTAGAATTTTTCAGATCCATTCCAAGGAATTCAGCAGTACGTTTTGATACAAAACTGTGGCTGGTTCCATGGAAGCCATATCTTCTTACTTTGTACTTTTCATAGTATTCGTATGGAAGACCATAAAGGAATGCTTTCTTTGGCATTGTCTGATGGAATGCTGTATCAAATACACCTACCATCGGCACGTCTGGCATCAGCTCTTTACATGCATCGATACCGATCAGGTTTGCCGGGTTGTGAAGCGGTGCAAGGTCATTACACTCTTCGATTGCTTTTAATACTTCTGGTGTTAAGACGGTAGAAGAAGCAAACTTCTCTCCACCATGTACCACACGGTGACCTACTGCATCGATTTCAGCAAGGCTCTTGATCGCACCAGTTTTCTCATTTACCAGTGCATCAAGTACCATCTGGATTGCCTGTTTGTGTGTCGGCATTGCTGCTTCTGTGATCTCTTTGTCTGATCCGGTCTTCTGGTATACCAGTCTACCGTCAATACCGATTCTCTCGCAAAGTCCTTTTGCTAATACTGCTTCACTGTCAGAATCGATAAGCTGATATTTCAGTGAAGAACTTCCGCAGTTTACTACTAAAACGTTCATATTTTCCTCCCATGCCCTGCCTGCTTTCGAATGGCAGTTTTCTTTTCTTAAATGATAAATGGGCAGTCCGACTGATACGAACCGCATATAATTTTAGTATACGCCTCTAACTCTGTTCGCACAAGGTATTTAAAGTGAGATTTTTTGTACAAAATGAAAAACAGGTTGACAGAATTTTAACGTTATTTTTTTAACAAATACCATTCTTTCACATTTGCGAAAAAAAACTGTATATGGTAGTCTTTAATCAGAATATTATTCACAAAAATGTTCTTTAATTTTTTTGAATGGAGAACCTTATGAAAGTTATCGGAATCATTGCAGAATATAACCCTTTCCACAACGGACATGCCTACCAGATCGCCAGACTGAAACAAAAAACAAATGCCGACTTTGTCATCGTCGCCATGAGCGGTGACTTTGTCCAGCGTGGTGCCCCTGCCATTGTCGATAAATACTGCAGGACCAAAATGGCTCTCTCATGCGGCGTGGATCTTGTCATAGAGCTTCCGACCGTCTGGTCAATCTCCTCTGCAGAAGATTTTGCCATGGCAGGCGTTACCCTTTTCGATAAAATGAACTGTATTGATGGAATCTGTTTTGGAGCAGAGTCTGACAACCTTCCTTTGCTTAAGATCATTGCAGATATTCTCGCAGAGGAACCGGATACTTATAAATCTGCACTTGCTTACTATTTAAAAAAAGGTATGACATTTCCATCTGCACGGGCTGCTGCACTGACAGATTATTTTAAGAATAACCTCCAAATTTTTTATTCTTGTACAGAAGAGATTTCTTCTATTGTAAATTATTCCATAGAGTCACTTATTTCCACATTAAGTACTCCAAATAATATCCTTGCGATCGAATATCTAAAGGCTCTGAAACGCCGCAATTCTGTCATGACTCCGATCCTGATCCCACGTGCCGGCAGCGGATATCATGACACTGCCATACATGCTCCTTCCGGAAAATTATACTTTTCCGAAGATGAGCAGCACTCCCAGCCAACAGCATCGGCTTCTGCGATCCGGACTGCAATTTCTGATTTTATGACAGCAGATAAGTCACCGGTTTCCCTTTGTGAAATTGCCATTTCCATGCCAGAACCTGCTTTTACGTTGTTTCAAAATGAGATTCTATCCGGCAGTTTTCTTAACGCAGATGATTTTTCATCGATTCTCGGTTACCGTATCTTGTCATGTAATAAAGAAGATCTGCTTGATATTTCTGACATGACACCGGAAATTGCAAACCGCATACTAAAAAATAAATATCAGTTTTCCTCTTTTACACAATTTAGTGAAAAAAACAAGAGCCGTGATATTACCTATACACGGATGAGCCGGATTCTTATGCATCTTCTCCTGCGGATAACTGACGCAGATGTAAAACGATATAAAGAAGCTGATTATATTCCTTACCTGCGCATACTCGGTTTTCGCAAAGATTCTGCTGATCTGCTCTCTGTTTTGAAAAAAAACGTGACTGTGCCTGTCATATCAAAACTTTCCAAATCCCTGCACACTTTTGACGGCACCGCAAAATACATGTTAGAGGAGGATATTTTTGCTGCAGAACTCTATGAACAGCAAAAAGCAGGAAAAACAAAAGATTGTTTTTCCTGCCCTGAATGCAGTAAGCAGATTATCCGCATCTGATCAATGATGGAACAGACGGATTCCGGTAAATGCCATTGCCATATTGTATTTGTTACATGTCTCGATAACATTGTCATCACGGATAGATCCACCCGGCTGTGCCACATATGCCACACCGCTTCTATGTGCACGCTCGATGTTATCTCCAAATGGGAAGAATGCGTCTGAACCAAGTGAAACATTCGTATTTTTATCTAACCAGGCGCGTTTTTCTTCTGCGGTAAATACCTCCGGTTTTACTTTAAAGATATTTTCCCATGCACCGTCAGCTAAAACATCCATATAATCCTCGCCGATATAAAGATCGATCGCATTGTCTCTGTCGGCACGTCCGATCTTATCGAGGAACTGAAGTCCCAATACTTTTGGAGACTGACGCAGCCACCAGTTGTCAGCTTTCTGTCCTGCAAGTCTGGTACAGTGGATACGTGACTGCTGTCCCGCACCGATACCGATTGCCTGTCCGTCTTTGACATAACATACGGAGTTGGACTGTGTGTATTTCAAAGTGATCATAGCGATTGCAAGATCTCTTTTTGCAGCATCCGGGATTTCTTTATTTTCAGTTACCACATTGTCAAAAAAGTGCTCATCGATCACTAATTCATTTCTTCCCTGTTCAAAGGTAATACCAAATACTTCTTTGTGCTCGACCTTTGCCGGCACATAATCCGGATCGATCTGGATTACATTATAATTGCCTTTTTTCTTTGCCTTTAAGATCTCTAATGCCTCATCTGTATAGCCTGGTGCGATCACACCATCAGAAACTTCTCTTTTGATGATCATTGCGGTCGCCTTATCACAGACATCCGATAAAGAAATAAAATCACCAAAAGAAGACATACGGTCTGCACCTCTTGCTCTTGCATATGCATTTGCCAGCGGAGTAAACTCCATATCCATATCATCTACCCAGTAGATCTTACGTTCCACATCACTGAGTGGAAGTCCCACTGCTGCACCAGCCGGTGATACATGTTTAAAAGATGTAGCTGCCGGAAGTCCGGTTGCCTTTTTTAACTCACTGACTAACTGCCAGCCGTTAAATGCATCTAAAAAGTTGATATAACCTGGTTTTCCGTTTAATACCTGGATTGGCAGCTCACCATTTTCCATATAGATTCTGGATGGTTTCTGATTTGGGTTACAGCCATATTTTAATTCTAATTCTTTCATGGGTTCTCCTTTACTTATTTTTATTTATGATTCTGCTCTCATATTTTCCGGTCTCAATATCAATATAGCGGACAAATAAAGAAACCTTGTTATCCTCATTGAGATTTTCCCATACAAATGATGTAAATGTATCAATATCACCCTCGATCGCAACCGGTGTCGGCTCTCCCTCAAAACTTGGAAGCGGATTACCGTCCCCCATATAAGTATGGATAAAATGTGCTTCACCTGCTGTGGGATTCTCATATGCAAATGTATAGCGGTTGCAGGAGGATGGATCCCCGTTGTTGCTCTTTAAAATAGACATCGCATAGTTGAATTTACCGTTTTCAATATGCATGATACCGGAAATTCTAGGTGTATAATTTGGTGCATCCGGCTCAAATTCTCTTGTGCGCAGTGCCTGTTCAAAAGTCTGCTGCTTATCCATCAGTTCATAGATCGTATCTGTCTGATCTCCGTTTGTCACGATCGTTTTATTGCCAAGCACACGGACAGGCGCATAGATGATCAGGCTCGGATCTGTCAGTTTAGAAGGATCAAACGCCTGTGTACGGATACCCTCGCCATCCTCAACAAACACACGGTTACGGCTGTTCTCGCTTCTGCCCATAATAAAATAAGCTGTAATAGCGTGTTTTCCGTCTGCAGATTTTCCGATAATGATTCCTCTTCCAGGATAGGAATTGCCTGAAAGTTCATTCTTTAATGACATTTTCTCCATGATATCCTCCAATTCTTGCGCTGTTTTGCTCTTTTTATTTATCTTATCATTTTGATCCTGTTTTTACAATTATTAGCGTCATGAATTTATTTACTTAATTTTATAAGTTATATTAATATATTATATGAAATATTATTTCATTCGCCCGCTGTCTCCATGTATGTTCCCGGACAGCTTTCCCGTATCCTCTTTCTGCAATTTCCATACACGCGTCCGGTTTTTGCAAAAGCTCATTTACAAGCTCCGGCAGTTCTTCTCTTTTTTCCAGCGAATAATAAACCAGATCTTTTTTATCTGTAAAATTTTCCTTTAGATACCTGCTGTCATCAGTCAGTGAAAGTGTATGCTGTAACATCGCTGTAAATACCCGGTCATGTGCTCCGTCTTTAAACCAGGGCATGATGTTCAACGAAATCTTAGCATCCGCTATCGCCTCTGCGCAGGTCACAGAATCCACCTCCCTGCCATTTTTTATAATGTAATCCTGATTTTCGCAGTCAAGTTTCTCCCAGTTTGCTCCAAATACATGCACTGGGATTTTATGCTCTGCAAGGCATTTTATGATCTCCCCCCGAAAATAACTCCGCATACATATATCAATAAAAACCATTCCCGCAAACGCTGCACGAAGCTCCTCTTCCGGCACTTCTCCTAAATCCCTTCTGATATGTGTCTCTAACATCTGATCGACCGATACCGCAGGATGCACTTTCATATCTTCCATGATCTCATAATAAAACGTCCGGTACTCTACGCCCTGTCTGTCGATTTCCCGGTAAAGGTGTTCCACCGACGTATAGTTTCCGGTAAAAACAATATCATATTTCCGATTCTGATACGGTATATTTTTAAGTTCCCATTTTTTTCCGTTCTGCTTTTTAATGCAGTTTCCCGCCAATGGCAGAAAATCCACCTGCAATGCCGGATAAAACCGCTTCATATATATCACATGATCCCTGTCAATACAAAAGATCCGCATATCAGACACCGGAGGTCCTGCCAGTTTCGAATGATAATATAACGGATGATCCACCAGAATATTGATGCATGCTATCCCATGATTTTCCCAGATATAACGTCCGTTTTCCTCAATAAAAATCTCTTCCCCGGAAAGTCCTATAAAGTTGAACGTACAAAGCCATGTTTCCCCGGCTTTTACAAACCGGCTGATACCATCCACTGTATTTACCAAATCATCGTAATCCACAAAATAAGTATCATAACCCAGCTCCTGAAATGCTGCTGCTAACTGTTCCGAGAAATATCCTAACGTTTCTACCGCATTTTTTATAAAAATTATTTTCATACTTTTATACTTCCACCTCTTTTTCATTCACAGGATACAATTTCCCATGAATCAAAAAATCCTGCCCCGGACAGGTATTTTTGCATCGTATGCTAATCCCTGACGCAGAGCAGGCTCTATATTACAATCCTGATCGCAATTTAATCTTATTTACTTTTCTCACGCCTGTGAACGATCCCATTCATTTTTTTTAGATCAGTTTTTAAAGCTGTGGATCGGTGCCGGGATTCTTCCGGTACGGTTGATAAAGTCATCACAGGAATATTTATTAACCGGCATGATCGGCGCATAACCAAACAGACCACCGAACTCTACCGTATCGCCAACACCTTTGCCGATTACCGGGATCAGACGTGCCGCTGTTGTTTTCTGGTTTACCATACCAAGAGCCATCTCATCTGCGATCATACCGGAGATCGTAGTTGCCTTTGTATCACCTGGAATGGCAATCATATCAAGTCCTACTGAGCAGACACAGGTCATTGCCTCTAATTTTTCCAGAGTGATCGCACCTGCCTGTACGGAATCGATCATTCCCTGATCCTCACTGACAGGGATAAAAGCACCACTTAAGCCGCCGACATAAGACGATGCCATGACACCACCCTTTTTAACCTGATCATTTAACATGGCAAGTGCCGCGGTTGTACCAGGTGCACCGGCATATTCCAGACCGATCTCACAGAGAATATCTGCAACGGAATCACCGATTGCCGGAGTTGGTGCAAGGGAAAGGTCAATGATACCAAACGGAATCGAGAGACGTCTGGATGCCTCCTGCGCAACCAACTGTCCGACTCTTGTTACCTTAAACGCTGTCTTTTTGATCGTTTCACAGAGTACTTCAAAATTCTCGCCACGTACCTTTTCAAGTGCTGTCTTTACAACACCCGGTCCGCTGACTCCGACATTAATCACTGCGTCCGCCTCTGTCACACCATGAAAAGCTCCTGCCATAAATGGATTGTCATCCGGTGCATTGCAGAATACGACCAGTTTCATGCAGTCCACAGAATCACGGTCTTTTGAACGCTCAGCAACTTCCAGTAAAATCTCTCCCATCAGACGCACTGCATCCATATTGATACCAGTCTTTGTGGAAGCAAGGTTTACGGAACTGCAGACACGATTCGTCCGGCAGAGTGCCATCGGGATGGAACGTATCAGCATCTCATCCGCTTTTGTCATGCCTTTTGACACCAGTGCAGAATATCCGCCGATCAGATCAGCACCGATTGCTTCCGCTGCACGATCCATGGTATCTGCGATCGTCGCAAAATCTTCCGGTGTCTTGCAGGCTGCTCCACCGATCAGTGCGATCGGAGTAACAGAAATACGCTTATTGACAATCGGTATACCATATTCCGCCTCGATCTCCCCTGCAACTTTTGCAAGATCTTTTGCAACGGATGTGATACGGTTATAAATATTTTCATTTAATTTTTTCAGATCAGAATCAATGCATGAAAGCAGGCTGATACCGATCGTAATGGTGCGGACATCAAGATTTTCGTGTTCCACCATGTTGTTGGTCTCGTTTACTTCAAATATATTAATCATTGCTGCTTTCCTCTCTAAATACGATGCATTTTTTCAAAAATCTCAGCTTTCTGGCACTTGATGGATACACCGATCTGTTCACCAATCCCGTCAAGATCTTTCTGACAATCCACAAATGATCTGGTGGATCTGTTCATGTCAACGATCATCATCATATTGAAATATCCGGAAACGATCGTCTGTGAAATATCAAGTACATTCACACCATTTTCGGAAAGATAAGTACATACTTTTGCAATGATACCAACGGTATCCTTACCCACTACTGTAATAATTGTCTTGTCTGCTGTGTTCTCCATCTCTGCTCTCCTCACTTTTCTGCTTTACTAAATCAGTGCAAATATTATGGATAATCATATCATATGTGATTTATAATTTCCACTGTTAAATGTGTTGGAATTTATAAATTTTTCTACTAAATGTCATTAGAAATATTATTTTTTAAAAAACGATACGCTCTGACGGCTCATCCCGTTTTGCCACATACATTGGAAAATCATCACCTTTATAAGGGTTCTCTCCCATTGTTACCTCCAGCCGGACTGTCTCATATGCAAGCTCTGCATAATTATTTTCCTTGCTGAGATGGCCTAAAATAACCGTATTGAAATGATCATGAAGCACTTCTCCTAAAAGCTGACCAGAGAGTTCATTAGAAAGATGTCCCTTTTCCCCAAGAATCCTCTGTTTTAACTGATAAGGATAACTGCCGACCTGCAGCATATGTACATCATGATTTGCCTCTAATAAAAGTACATCCAGATTTTTTATTTTATGAATGATATTTTCATCATAAGTGCCAAGATCAGTTACTACCGCAGCTGTTTTTTCCTCATTTTTTATTTTGTAGGCGACCGGATCTGCCGCATCATGTGAGATTGAGATCGGTTCGATCAAAAGATCCCCGATTTCAAAGGGCTGTTCCGGCGTTATTGCATGAAATAAAGATTCATCTATTTTTCCGACAGACTTTGTATTCAAAATTGCATCTATCGTACCTTCCGTGGCATAGATCGGAAGCCCGTAACGCCTGGCAATGACGCCCAGTCCAGATATATGATCGATATGTTCATGTGTTACGAGAACGCCTTTCATTTCTTCCGTTTTCAGATCAATTGAATTGAGTCCGTTTTCAATCCGTTTTCCACTGATTCCCGCATCGATAAGTACATGACAGTCATCAGATCCGACACAGATACAGTTTCCGCTGCTGCCGCTTGCTATACTGCATAATTCCATTGCTTTAATTCTCTTTCCATCTAAGTTCGATCGTATCTCCGGCCTTTAATACTGCAGAATACGATGCATTCTCACCATTCAAATTGGTAATGATTGCCCTGCCGTTTGAAGCTGTGAGATCAAATTCGTAAAAATCAAAAATATCTACAAATATATACTGTGGTTTTCCGGTAAGTTTTACCGGCTGACCATTGATATATACTAATACCGCGTTGCCATCTTCCGGTTTTTCATCCGTGTTCTGTACACTCTGTACTTCTGTCTGTTCTGTTACATTTTCAGCTGTATCTTCTGCTGCAGCGTCTGACACTGAATCTGACTGGGACGCTTCTGCATTCACCGTGTTCTCATCTGTTGCCGCAGCTGCATTCCCGGCATTCACTGTGCCTTCATCTGACGCAGCCATGCTGTCTGATCCTGCCGTATTTTCTTCTGATGCAGTAACATCGTCTGTTCCCTCTGTGCTGTCTGCATTTACCTGATCTCCATCTGGTGCGGCAGCATCATCTGTCCCCGCTGTACTCTCCTTTGCACTGCTGTCATCATGCGAAACTGCTGCATCTGCGCTATCCTGTGCCTCTGTCTTTGGCTCTACAATATCCGGTATCTCTTCTTCTTTGTATTCCCCGACAGTCGGTGTCTTTACTTCTTTCTGCTCTAACGGCTGGAATGATGGTTTACCATAAGAACGCACGGTCCACTCGATCGTGAAGTTTTCATAGATCAGGGAATCGAGTGTTGCACGACGATTATTTACTAAGATCACATGCTCAACATTCACTTCCACATCCATAAATTCTGCAAGCTGTCCTACTGTGTAGAAACTTCTGGTCTCCACCTGGTCTCCCTCTTTGATCTGATAGGAAGGCAGCTCTAAATTACCGTTGACCTCTAAGAACTTCGGACATCTTATCACATTTCCATTGACTACAAATGCCACGTAATCAGAAGTATATTCCTCTAACTGATCTAACGTGCAGGATGCCGGCTTTCCCGCTGTGGACGGCTCAATTATGATCTCACAGTTAGGCTCTAAGGCGGCATTCAGGTTTGTCGGCCGGTCATTCATATAAACTGCTGCCGACTCGCCCTGTTCTCCGCGGATGATACGTTTTGCACCGTTTACAAAAAAGTTAAGTTCCGATCCCCTCTTTGGGAAAAGATCCTCGTTTGGGAAACCTGCCTGCAATGCGGCATCCACGATCGTTAATCCCTCATTATCATATAATTTAAGCCGCTCACCATTGAAACGCACCATGATAAATCCATTTCTCTGCTCATAATAATTAAGGCAGATTCCGATCGGTGTTACAAGCAGCGGATCTTTCTTGATATCCTGCTGTTCAAAAACAACTTCCTGCAGTACCTCTTCGCCACGCAGTGCCACACGCACGTCCGGAAGATCTAATTTCTCTGCAAGCATTTTTGTGTAACCATGGATCTTACCACCGCCACCAACGATAAACGCTGCACTGACCGTCTGATCACCATTCAATTCTTTGATCTTGGCAGCTACTGCGGTTGTCATCTCATCCACTACGGGTTTAGTCAGCTCCCATACCTCTTTTGCCGGAATCGTATGCTCGATCAGCATGATATCTTTATAGGTGATCTCATCCTCTGTTGTGCTCTGCAATTTGATATATTCGGCAGTTTTAAAATCAACCAGATAATTCTGCACGATCAGTTCTGTCAGTTCATCTCCTGCAAGAGGAATCATACCGTATGCAATGATGCTTCCGTCTTTCGTAATGGAAATATCGGATGTTCCCGCTCCAATATCGACCAGTGCGATATTAAGCAGACGATAGCTTTCAGGGATTGCAACATTAATAGCAGCTATAGGCTCCAATGTCAGATTTGCTACTTCAAGTCCTGCCTGATTTACCGCCGCATAAAGTCCGTCCACTACATCCTCCGGCAGAAATGTTACGATAATATCTTCGCCGATACGGTCTGCTTTATGTGATTCAATGTTTGAAAATGGCTCATCATTCAAAAAATATCTGACCACTGAATATCCGACACAATAAAATTTGTAATTGGTATCATTCATCTCCTGTAAAATTTTCTGTGCCTTTTCAATTCCAAGCAGATCAAGTGTATGTATATCTTCTCCGGTGACTACGCTTTCCTCCGGATAATCGTAACTGATACTTGTTGTAACCGTCTTAAGCACACGTCCTGCGGCAGCAATACATACTTCCGTCAGGGTTTTTCCGATCTGTTTTTCCAACTGTTCTTTTACTTTTCTTATCGTCCCTGATACACGTCCGATATCATGGATCTGTCCATCTAACATCGCTCTTGTATCATGCTGCATGATATACTGTGCAGTTACGATAAACTGATCCTCTGTACGGTAACCTACAGTTCCAACTACATTTCTTGTACCAATGTCAAGTCCGAACACCAATGACTGTTCCATGTCTTTTCCGTCACTCATCTGCAGTATCTCCTACTCGTTCTCCATATTTGTGATTGCCAAATCAATCTGCTTTCTTGCTTCTTCCACCGTTCCGTTATTATCGATCACCACTTTACAATACTTCCGGTAAACAGATTCCTCTAACTGACTGTCAAAAATCTGCTGTACTTTCTGCATGGAATATCCGCGCGATCTCATAAGGCGTTCTTTTCTTATATCCTCTCTGGTATAAATATACCAAAGTTCGTCACAAATTTCATCATAATGTTCTTCAATCAAAAGTGCCGCCTCTAAAACAAGAATCTTAAGTTCTCCCTTTTCCCGCTCTGCTTCTGCAACAGTTCTGATGTATCTCTTGACTGCAGGATGCACGATTCCATTTAAAGTTTCTCTTTTTCCCTCATCGGAAAAAATAACTGCTGCTAACTTTTTCCGGTCAAACGAACCATCCTCTGACCAGATATCTTCATTCCGGAATCTGTCTTTTAATTTCTGATAACAATCTGTTCCCGGAAGCATCAGTTCGTGTGCGATCTCATCCGCCAGCATGACTTTTACGCCGTCTTTTGTTTCAAGATAATGAAGTATTTCTGATTTTCCCGCACCGACACCGCCGGTAATTCCTATAAATTTCATCTGTTCTGTGCTCCCCGAAACTGAAATATTTTATTTTGCTTCATACCAGTTTTTTCCCACATGTGCATCAATCTCAAGCGTTACCGCAAGGTCTGCTGCTCCATGCATTTCTTCTTCAAGAATCTTTTTGACTGCATCTTCCTCCTCAACCGCTGTCTCCACCAACAGTTCATCATGCACTGTTAAGATCAGACGCGATCTTAAATTTTCTTTTAACAGTCTGTCATGCACACGTATCATTGCGATCTTGATAATGTCTGCCGCCGTTCCCTGAATCGGAGAGTTCATGGCAACACGTTCACCAAACGAACGCTGCATAAAATTGCTGCTCGAAAGTTCCGGTACCGGACGCCTTCTTCCAAACATAGTCGTCACATAACCTTTTTCTTTTGCCTCCGTCACAAGTCCATCTAAAAATGTCTTGATCTTCGGATAAGTTTCAAAGTAACGCTCTATATACTCTGCTGCCTCTTTCTTACTGATGCTTAAATCCTGACTCAGTCCAAATGAACTGATTCCGTATACGATTCCAAAATTTACTGCCTTGGCATTGCGGCGCTGCAAATCCGTCACTTCGTCGAACGGAATGTGAAATACCTGGGATGCGGTAATTCTGTGAATATCCTGTGCTTCCCGGTATGCCTCGATCAGCTTTTCGTCCCCTGACATGTGCGCTAAAACGCGAAGTTCGATCTGCGAATAATCGGCATCCATAAACTCAAATCCTTCTTTTGGCACAAACGCCTTACGGATCAGTCTTCCCAGTTCGATCCGCATAGGAATATTCTGAAGATTCGGCTCCGTACTGCTCAAACGTCCGGTAGCTGTGATCGTCTGATTAAAACTGGTATGGATTCTGCCATCTTCTGCGATATAGTTTACCAGTCCGTCCGCATAGGTGGACTTTAACTTGGTAAGCTGACGGTATTCTAAAATATCGGAAACGATCGGGTATTCCGGTGCAAGCCGTTCTAACACATCTGCTGCCGTTGAGTATCCGGTCTTGGTTTTCTTCCCATATGGCATGGAAAGTTTCTCGAATAAAATTACTCCAAGCTGTTTTGGGGAATTGATATTAAATTCTTCCCCAGCCTCCTCATAAATCTGTTTTTCCAGTTCTGTGATACGCACTGCAAGTTTATCTCCATACTCCATCAGCGCATCCCTGCATGCAATGATTCCCTCATTTTCCATATCTGCAAGAGTAAATACAAGTGGCATCTCAATCTCGGAAAATAGCTGATCCATGCCCTCTTCTTTCAGATCATCTTCGAGTGTCTTCTTTGATGCCTGCGCCACATATGCCATGTAGCATACATAACTTAGGAATGCTTCCGGCGCATTTTTCATTGCCTGCTCTATGGTCTGTTTTCCAAGAAGATCCGCCTTAGACGGCACCATCTGTCCCAGATAGTCTTTTGCAATATCTTCATATGGATATTCATTTTTTAACGGATTCAGAAGATAGGCTGCGATCACTCCGTCAAAAAGATCTGATAAAGCAATATTACCATTTTCCTGACGTTCCAGTAAACCAAGTGCTGCAAGCTGTGGTTTTAAATCAAGTGTCGCATAGGATGCAGCCTCGCTTGCAGTAAACATGGAAAGGATCTGCTTTGCAGAAAGATTCTCTCCAGCTTTTATAAAAAAGGTTTCTTTCTCCCCAATTGAAACTGCAGCTCCAAGACAGCGTTCATCGCTGCCTGATACAATATAAAATCCACAATTTCTGCCGCGCAGTTTTGCAAATACTTTTTCTGCTTCTTTTTCATCTTCGACAAGTTTAAAATGTTCTGCCGCCTGATTCTTCGGTGTTTCCACCTCAAACCGGTTCAAAAGATTCTTAAACTCCAGCCGTTTGCAGAGAAGATATGCCTCCTCGGTATACAGAGTGGAAATGCCGTTTATCTTAGCACCGGCAAGATCATAGTCAATGTCTGCGTGAATTTCGATCGTTGCAAGAGTCTTGCTCATCTGTGCAAGATCATAGTATTCTTTTAAATTTTTGCTTGCACGCGGCGGCTTTAATTCATCCACATGCGCATAGGCATTTTCAATGCTTCCGTATTGCGCAATGATCGCAGTTGCCGTCTTTTCACCGATCCCAGGCACACCCGGAATATTGTCCGCTGTATCACCCATCAGTGCCTTGACATCTATAAATTCGATCGGTGTTACCTGATACTTTTCTTTTACCTCTGTGGCATTATAATCTTCAATCTCTGTACCGGTGCGCTTTGTTTTTGGGATACGGATCTTTATATGATCCGTTGCAAGCTGTAAAAGATCACGGTCGCCGGAAACCACGGAAACGGTAAGACCTTTCTGTTCGCTCTGTTTTGCAATGGTTCCAAGCAGGTCATCTGCCTCGTAACCGCCTTTTTCGATCGTGGTGACTCCCATCGCCTTTAACATTTCTTTTATGAGCGGAACCTGTTCTCTCAGTTCCTGTGCCATCGGCTTTCTCGTGCCTTTGTATTCGGCGAACATTTTATGGCGGAAAGTCGGCTCTGACACATCAAATGCAACCGTCAGATAATCCGGCTGCTCCTCCTCTAAAATCTTGAACATAATATTCAAAAATCCATAGACTGCATTCGTATGAAGTCCCTCCGAATTCGTCAGATCCGGGATTCCGAAAAATGCCCTGTTCAAAATACTGTGTCCGTCAATCAATACCAGCTTTCCGCCCATTGTTCTCTCCATTCTCTGTCTTTTAGATTGCTCTTGTGTAGCGTTTCAGCCACTCATTTTCCTCCGGTGTCATATACGGGGAAATGGTATCATATACCATCTTATGATAATCATTTAACATCTTTTTCTCACGTGCGCTTAAAAGATCCGGATCGATCGCATCAAGATCGATCGGCGCATAGGTAATATTTTCAAATTCCATGAACTGACCATACTCATTTTTCTCAGCCTTACGGCATACAAGTTCATTTTCCGTACGGATGCCGTATCTGCCCTCTAAATATACGCCCGGCTCATCTGTCGTGATCATTCCTTCTTCTAAAACACCATTGTCATGACGCTCCGGCACAACCCTCCAGCGGAAACCATTCGGTCCCTCATGTACGTTTAACACATACCCAACGCCATGTCCGGTACCGCATTTATAATCAATGCCCATCTCCCAGAGAGGACCACGGGACAAAATATCAAGGTTTAATCCGGTACATCCATATAAGAACTTCGCATGTGCAAGATTCATATTCGATCTGCATACGGTTGTGAAATGCAGACGCATCTCATCTGTGATCGGTCCAAGTGCCATGGTTCTTGTGATATCCGTGGTTCCCTCAAAGTAATGTCCACCGGAATCCACCAGTAAGAATCCTTCCGGTTTTAATTCCGTATCTGATTCCGGTGTTGCAGCATAATGCATCATCGCAGCATTTGCACCATAAGCACAGATCGTATCAAAACTCAACTCAATAAAATTCTCCTGCTCTCTTCTTCGCGCTTCAAGATAGTCAGAAGCCGAGATCTCTGTCATAGGGATCTTGCCGATATTTGTCTTGAGCCAGTACATGAACTTCGTAAATGCAACACCGTCTTTTACATGTGCAGCTCTGGTGTTATCCACCTCCGTCTTATTTTTTACTGCTTTCATAAGCTCGGTCGGGTTCGGTTTATCCACAACTTTGATTGCTTTATCAAGACTGTTTACGATACGGTAATTAACCATGCCGCGGTTCATCAGCACGACTGCGTCTGCCGGGATTTCCGGTACATAATCGTAGACCGCATTATATGGTTTTGTAATGATATGGTTTTCATCCAGATAAGCACGGATCTTATCATCCACTACATCCTCCTGCAAAAACCAGATACATTCTGTTTCTGTCAGCGCCAGATATGACAATACGACCGGCACATAATCAATATCATTGCCACGGATATTTAAAAGCCATGCGATATCATAAAGAGAAGTTAAAATATGGACATTTGCACCATTCTCCTTCATAGCTTTCCTTAGATCTGCAATTTTATCCGCGGTGCTTTTTCCGGAATATTTTTCTTCTAAAATAAATAAAGGCTGTTTTGACAATGCAGGGCGGTCTTCCCAGATCAGGTCGATCAGATCTTCTGTCACATGCATGGAGGCATTTTTTGCAGAAGCAATTTTTTCAAGTTTACCTCCCCAGGTACCGTTTACAACACGTCCGTCAAATCCGAGACATCCACCTTCGTTTAATTTATCTTTTACAAATTCATCTACGGTCGGCACGCCCTCTTCGCCCATGCGGTAGAGTGTAACTGTGCTGCCCTTAAGCTGGTTTTCCGCCTGTACAAAGTAACGTCCATCCGTCCAGAGCCCTGCCTCCTCTGCTGTGATAACGGCAGTTCCTGCAGAACCGGTAAATCCGGTAATAAACTTTCTTGCCTTAAAATGGTCTCCTACATATTCTGATTCATGGAAATCAGCCGTCGGCACAACATATACAGTGATCCCTCTTTTCTCCATCTCTGCACGCAGTGCCTTTAATCTTTCCTGTATCATTTCTTACTTTCCTCTTTCTTATATATTTTCCAAAATCTGTCTATTACATGATGGCTGTTTCTTCCATCACGCATCCGTATACTCAAAAAACTTCGTATCGATCTCCGGATAAGATCGTTTTAATGAGATCGGTCTTCCGGAACGGTTCAAAAAGCAGTGGGAACTCTTTCCGGTTGTCCGCAGTTCTCCGGTCTCTTTGTCTGTCATCCGGTATTCCAAATCCATCTTGATACCATTATAACGGGTGATCTTTGTCTCGATTACGACGGTATCATCAAAATGTACCATGCTGTGATACTCACAGGATACGGAGAGCACAGGACTTATGATCTCCATCTCCTCCATCTGTTTGTAACTGAGTCCGATCTGATCCATTAAATCCATCCTCGCCTCTTCCATCCATTTGATATAATTTGAATGATGGATGATCCCCATCTGATCCGTCTCATAATATTTTGCATGATGCTCATATGGGCGGATTTTGATATCATCGGCATTTTCATTATAAATTTCTATCTCTTTTTTACTCATATAAATCACTACCTTTCTCAAACTCCTCCAAGCTATAGTATCTCACAGAACCGCTTTAATTTCAATGGTGCCTTTTTATCCGTGCGGTCAGGCATGCGGTCAGGATAACGATCATAACACAGACAAATGAGATCCCGGCTCCTACCATAAATCCAGGTGTCCGGTAACGCAGTTCGATCGTGTGTGTTCCTTTTTCAAGATAAGTACTGATAAATGCCTCTCCAAAAACTTCCGGCTTGGTTTCTTCTCCATCAACATACAATTTCCATCCTGCATCATCCGCCACTGAAAAGATCAGCCGTCCTTCTTTTTTCACATCGATCGTTCCGGTGATCTTCGTATCGGAAAATGACGTCATCTCCATCGTCTGCTCATTTAATGTCTGATAAGCAGTATCTACTGCATCGAGATTTAAGGCATATGCAGTAATGTTCACCCTCTCCTCGCTGCTGTTTTTGATCTTTACTTCCGTACCTGCCGTGCAGTATCCAAGATCAAGCGTATAACCATGTGAAACTTTCGTGAAAGATTTTGTCCTGCCGTCACTGATCTCTTCTGTCAGGCTGTCCACGGTCGTCGAATCATAGGTAGCAAAAATATATGCATCTTCCTGCACATCGATCGTTGATTCTCCGACCACTGATTCCGATGGGATCTCTGTCAGCATCGTCTCATCTGCACCGAGAAGTTCTGCAAGTTTATTCTGCGCTGTGATCTCGTCTAAATCAGAATAATCCCACGCTTCGATCACATTCTCATCCATCATAAAGCCAAGCGGGAGCACGTATTTATTTTCATAGAGATAAGTGTTTCCGCTTCCTGCCACAAAAGAACGGATCGGGTTTGCCTCAAGCGCATTATCTGCGATCACATAGCGCAGGGATAACATCGCAGATAAAAGCGGTGTTGCCCCATTCACGCAGTAAAAATTCTTACCGCCCTCCATTCCGACTGCCTGGTAAAAATGACTGACATCTAAATTCATCAGTGACGAAAACTGTGTTGCAGAACGATATCCATACAATGCGGCATCATTTTTCGTTTTACGCTCTAATTCCTCTGTCCGGTAAAATAATACGCCTTCCTTCTGTGCCTGATCTTTTGCCTCTGCAAGTACCGCATGATAATCATCCACCGCCTTTACATAAGCAGTCCTGCTTGTTGTCTCAAGTCCGGTCACATTGTAATTAAAGAATAATTCTAACAGCATCGCTACGCAGCCACAGACAAGCATGATCTTCTTCAGTTCTTCCCTGGTTGCCCTTTTGATCCTTCCGATCTTTTTTACCTCATCTTCCCGGATACATTCTTCCGCATAAAAATAGATCAGCAGTACCACAATATAACTTCCCAGAAAAACATAAGTTGCCGTTGCCGCACTCTCCCCTAAGATTGTCCCATCGGAAAAATGACAGGAAACTGCCATCAGACCAACTGATGCCACTCCCGCTGCGATCACATCTAAAAATCTCGTTCCTTTGAAATGCAAAAATGCCTCGTAGGATACCGCAAGCATCAGAAATGCATATAAAAAGGTCTGTCTGCCCGGCAGGGAATCCGGAAAGTGCATGCCATGCCAGATGAAATCAAGTATATTATTCGAAAAACTGATGACAAAAAATGCTGCCAGAAGTCCGCGTGAAAGCTTCTTTTTCCAGGAGATCTCACGGTTGAAAAGATACAGTACAAACAAAAGAAGCACAAATACGCCACAGTAAATATTCGGCCAGTGGTCTTTTCCTGTATAGGGCTCTGCCATCACAGAATGTCTTCCCAGCTCCGCAATAATGTTAAAATACCATTCCATCGTATCCGGGAACGAAATATTCTGTGACCCACTCGCACCAAGTGTGATCGCCTCAGGAATGATCAGAACTGCACCCGTTCCACCTGCCAGAAGAGAATAAACTGCAAAACGAATCCAGGCACCGATCCCTGTTTCCTTATTTTCAAGCCATGTGATCAAAAACCAGATCACCTGAAAAATGCATACCATGATCGCAATGTAATAATTACTGATAATGCATAAAGACAGCGAGATATAATAAAGCAGTACCTTTTTCTCTTTGATCAGTTTTTCGAGCCCAAGAACAACAAGCGGCGCTAACATCATACAGTCTAACCACATGATATCCCATGCATAGGCTGCGGAGAATCCGCACAATGCATAGGCTGTCGCAAAAATACTGACCGCAATATGATTTTTTTCAAAGTGCTCTTTTAAATAATAACCAAAAAACAGTCCCGCAAATGAAATTTTCAAGATCACAAGCAAGGTCATAAATTCGATCACATGATTTTGCGGACATAACAGCAGCAGCCAGTTCAGGGGGCTTGCCAGATAATAGGCATACAGAGAGATGAAATCTGCCCCCAGTCCGACATTCCATGAGTAAAACAGACTGCCGCCATGTTTGATCTTATCCATCAGCTCCGTGAAAAAAGGACAGTACTGATGGTACATATCAATGTGTAAAATACACTGCTCTCCAAACGGATAAACGTCATGAAGGATACATATCACAACCAGAATAAAAAATGGCAGAAAGAATGAAGCAAAAAGCGGCATTCTTTCTTCCCACAATTGATTTTGTAGTTTCTTTTCTCTTTTCAAAACAAAACCTCTCTTTTTATCATTTTCTAATTGACAGTTCCATGATCAAACAACTCATAATACTGCAGTTTCCGGTAAATATCCATCTCATCTTTTTCATCGGAACCCCGCACTTCACTGCCATCTGCTTTTACCGTACGCACGGCAGAAATGACCGGATATTCTGTCTTTAAATGCATCAGATAGGAACGGTATTCGTCCAGTGGAACACCTGCACGCTCTAACACTTCTGCTGCAAGATAATTTGCACTCGTATCTGCACCCGTTTCCTCATCAATATCATAATTTGCCCATACCACATAAGGAACCTGATAACGCAGTTTCTGCTGTTCCTCTGTCAGGTGATTCCAGGACATTCCATTTTTTGCAAGAACCGTAGATGCAACGGCATCACTCGGCTGGTGATCCCCGAAGAAAACGATCACTGTTTTTTCATCTGCATCTTTAAAATAAGAGATTAAAGACTCCAACGCTGAATCAGAAAGTTTTACCAGCGATAAATACTGCTGCAGCGAAAAATTAGTGGAATCTTTCACTGAGATATCCGGGGTAAAATTGCCATACTGATCCTGATATCCACCGTGATTCTGCATTGTCACATTAAAAACAAACAATGGTTTATCTGTTTCTTTATTTTCATAAAATTCGATAATCTTATCCACACAGCTCTCATCACTGATATACTGTCTCACATACTGTGGATTCACATACTCATCTTTAAATACACTTTCGTTAAAACCTAACATCGGATAAACCGTATCACGTTCCCATCCGCCTGCATTGTATGGATGTGTTGCAATCGTCTGATATCCTAATGTTTTCAGATAATCCGGAAGTGCCTTTAAATCCCCATTGATATACTGCTGGTACGGAATACTTCCCTGTGGAAGAAATGCCATGGTATTGCCGGTCAGAAATTCAAACTCGGTATTTGCCGTATTTCCGCCACATACAGATACGTTTAACATTCCGGTAACCGTATTTTCTGCTCCCTGTTCCAAGCTGTGAATAAACGGCATGTAATCCTCATTTGTCTCAAAATCACCCAGAACCGACAGATCGGAAAACGACTCATTCATCATCACAATGATATTTGGAAGTTCTTCATCCTTTTGCGTATCATCTTTTGCTGCCGGATCAGTATCCTCCGACATTGCACCTCCTGCTCCGTAGGAATCAAGCACTGCCTGTGCCTCCGAGTCACTGTAATGCTCCGGTTTATCGATCGACATATATGCAAGATTCATCACAAATGTGACTGCCATTCCATCCACATCTGTCATGTAGACCGGTGTAAACAGCTTATTATAAAGTCTGTGGCTGTTCTGAAAACTCTCCTGCTGTAAGGTTCCCGCAAACAGTGAAAGCACCACAGCCACAAGTGCTGCCGGAATAAGCCGTTTCCAGAATACAAAACGTGTTACTTTTACCTTTATAAAATGAAATAATGCGATTGCCACAAGAAACACCAGTGTTACCACGACCATACGCGTATCCGGCATAAAATTATAATTATCCGCCACACTCGCCGCCGTTTTCCATGAAAAAATATCCCACGGCACAATCGGATTTGTACGGAAACGCACTACATAACTGTTTGCAATACCATAGATCATCGCCACACCATAAACGATCCGGTGTGCTGTTTTTAATTTTCCTGTCAGCAAAAACAGTACAATCGTTACCAGTAAAAACAGCACAATATTAAAAAACTGAGCCCACGGACGCACGACCATAAACGGATTGTGTGAATAACACTCCATAAGATAAAAACATGCCGCAGGCGGCAATATGACAAGCAGCAACGATATGATACTGCTTCCTGCCTTTTTTAAAATATCATTCTTCTTATCCGACTTTTTGTTCCTGGCTGCTATTTTCTCATTTCTCTGCTCTTTTAATTTTTCCCAGAAACCTTTTGGTTTCGTATTTTTTCTTTTTCTGCTAGCATTCATGTCAAACCTCATTTCAAGGGTGTATCTTCCCTTTAGATAATTAGCCGAATGATATTTTAGCACATTCCTCCAGCAAATAACATCTATTCGTAAAAAATTCATAAATTCATAAGTTTCCAGTATTGCAACACTATTTCCCAGCCTTTATTTTTTGCATGTTCTGTCGAATCAAATAGTTATTTTGACGCTTTATGTTAATAAAGCAATAATCTTTCCCACAGACGTCTTTATTGTCTTGACATTTCAAATAATTTTTTTTAACATGAAAATATATACAATACCTGTATCGATTTGAGTGGCGCAAAAAGGAAGATGAAAATGAATAGTGAATCTGAAATCAACCGTCTGACAAAAGAGAATGAAACTTTCCGAAAAATCATTGAAACACAGCAGCATACGATCAATCTTCTCATTGATCATTTTATTGCTGGTAATACAGATAAACAGATCAAAAAGAACTAAATTTTGTATTTTTATTAAAAAAACAGAGCGACCGTCTGCCGCTCTGTTCCTTTTATCCGTGATAAAAAATCTTCCTTCAAAGTATACAATCTGCTGTTTATGATCTTTTTGGGCACAAAAAAAGCTGCTGACGGGAATCGGACCCGTGACCTCCGCACTACCAATGCGACGCTCTACCGACTGAGCCACAGCAGCATTGTGTTTTTCAACACCTGTATTATTATACAATAGGATTGTACGCTTGTCAAGCATAAAATGCAGGAAATTTTTGTAATTTTTCAAAAAATTTACACAATCCCAGATCAACATTCCATGTCTCACCGGGATTGTGTTCTTCGGGTCTTCTGGCCAGATGGTGTTTTGTCACCACATCCGTTATGTTCTTCCCGTTTTGTTTCAATCAGCCTCTCCTTTTTTACATCCGATTCATAATCTTGATGTGTGACTTAAAAAGAGAATAATATTTCATTCCCTTATCTTTGCCATAATGTCCCTGCAATGCAGCTCTTAATGAATTGAGATTCTTTCTCTTCGCATTTGCCTTATACAAAAACGAGGAAAAATCTTCCGGACAGTCCAGTTTTGGATCACTGTAGGCAAATACTGTCTGACAATAAACATCAAACTTCTCTTCCTCACTGATCGCATTCTGATTCTCACGGCAGATCGCATATGCAGAACTGTTCTTTGCTTCCTGGTAAAGTTCTTTTCCAATCTCTTCCCCAAAGAACAATACCAGTGCATTGTGAAAATCTGCAAGACGATCTTTGCTGATGCAGGTAAGCAGGCTGCGGATAACCTCATCCTGTTCCTTTGAAATCTCTGGTGTTTTCACCATTATATTCTTCTCTGGATCTGCATCTGACACTTCTTCATCCTGCTGATTCCCATCTGTTGTTTCATCCGGTCTCATAATTTCATCCGGTATTTCCATCTGAATCTCTTCTGGTTCAGACATTTCTTCTGATTCCGCATATTTTTCCGTCTGTACCTGTTCTTCCGCAGTTACCGTTTCGTTTTTCATAGACTCAGCTGTCTGCCCTGTCGCAGTTTCTGTCTCGTGTTTCAGAAACTCTGCCGTCTGCCCTGTCGCAGCTTCTGTCTTGTGTTTCAGAAATTCTGCGGTCTGCCCCGTCGCAGCTTCTGTCTCGTGTTTCAGAAACTCTGCTGTCTGCTCCGTCGCAGCTTCTGTGGAATTTTCCAAAAACTCTGCTGTTTTTGTCTTCTGCTGTAATCTGCGGCTTAATTCTTTTCCGCTGATACGCTGTACCGGCATATTACGCTGTTTCCAATAGCGGACTGCTGCATCAAATCCGGTATCATTTGAAACGATCACATAACATTTTTCCTGATTCTCACACAACATATACCCAAGCTGTGTAACAAGCTGGAAATCAAGTGCATTGCTTCCCTCAAAACATTTTATAAACTCTGCTTCTTTCTCCGTCTCCTTTAATAACCTCACATTTTCGTAATTCATATGCGGACTTTTCTGCGTATAAAATACGATCACTTCCTCATCAGGCTGTGATGCTACCAGTAACGGTACCCATATATCTCCTACATTCTCACTGTCAACCAAATATATTCTTTTCATCTGATCACCGGCTGATCGAAACACATTTATTATAACATAAGACGGAATCATGCCTCTACTCTTTTTTACAGAATATCAATATATTCTCCCGCAAGTGCTTTATTCATGCTGCGTACTGCACAGAATTTTCCACACATGGAACAGGTATCCTCGTGTTCCGGTTTTCTGCTGTTCCAAATTGCTTTAGCTGTTTCCGGATCTATTGCACATTCCCACTGTGCATCCCAGTCTAATACACGTCTTGCATCTGCCATCTTATCATCGATCTCCCTTGCTCCACGGACACCCTTTGCAATGTCTGCTGCATGTGCTGCGATCTTCGATGCAATGATCCCCTGTTTTACATCCTCCACGTTTGGCAGTGCCAGGTGTTCTGCCGGTGTGACATAACATAAGAATGCTGCTCCGTTCTGCGCTGCGATCGCCCCTCCGATCGCGGATGTGATATGATCATATCCCGGTGCAATATCCGTAACAAGTGGTCCTAACACATAAAAAGGTGCACCCATACAGATCGTCTGCTGGATCTTCATATTGGCTGCGATCTGATCCATCGGCATATGCCCCGGTCCTTCGACCATAACCTGTACATCTTTCTCCCATGCACGTTTTGTCAGTTCTCCAAGTCTTACCAGTTCTTCGATCTGGCATACATCAGATGCATCCGCAAGACATCCGGGACGGCAGGCATCTCCAAGTGAAATGGTCACATCATGCTCACGGCAGATCTCAAGGATCTCATCGTAATATTCATAAAACGGATTTTCTTCTCCAGTCATACACATCCACGCAAATACAAGAGAACCTCCGCGGGAAACAATATTCATTTTACGTTTATGTTTCCGGATCTGCTCGATCGTCTTTCTTGTGATTCCACAGTGCAGTGTCACAAAATCCACGCCGTCCTCCGCATGCAGACGTACCACATCAATAAAATCTTTTGCAGTCAGTGTCGCAAGGTCTCTCTGATAATGGATCACGGAATCATAGATCGGCACGGTACCGATCATAGCCGGACATTCTGCTGTCAGTTTTCTGCGGAACGGAATTGTATTTCCATGAGAGGATAAATCCATAATAGCATGTGCGCCCATATTGACTGCCGCCATAACTTTCTCCATCTCCACATCATAATCTTTGCAGTCCCTTGACACACCAAGATTGACATTGATCTTTGTGCGGAGCATGGACCCCACGCCCTCCGGATCAATACATGTGTGATGTTTGTTTGCGCAGATTGCAACTTTTCCCTCTGCTACAAGCGGCATCAGTTCCTCTACTGTCATACGCTCCTTTTTTGCCACGATCTCTAATTCTTTTGTCACAATGCCTTTTCTTGCTGCATCCATCTGTGTTGTATACTGTTCCATACATTTTCTCCTTTTCGCATGAAAGACTGCTGGCGATGAGAATTTTTCTATGAATGATTTAAAAAATCTCCTGCCGCAAGTGCGACAGGAGATAACATCTTCCCAATACGCTCCCTACGACAGTATTAACTGACAGGTTCAAAGAGTCAGGTTTTAACCTTCTCAACTGCAATCTCTCCAGGCACTATCCCGGACATGCAGTCCCTCTGCGTTGTTTTCTATTATATTTTACCGACTCATTCAGTCTAGCGGAATCTATGATAGTTGTCAATATTTGTACAACAAAAAAGACAGCCGATGCTGTCTTTTTAGGAGAAGGTATTTTTACTATGGGGTATAGCAAAAACTATATATAATGTATTGGGGGGTTTTTACAGTCATTATAATAGCATGATTTTCTCAATAAGTGTTCACAAATGTTACAATTTTCTCTTTTATTTTTTATGCAACATGCACAATTATTTTTCGTGACAATCCACAAAAAAGCAGATAAATCTTTTACATCTTCCCCATTTCAGGATTCATCTCACGGATTTTTGCCTTAATACGCGAAAGCGCATTATCAATGGATTTTGGCGTCTTTCCCATCTTTTCTGCAATCTGCTGATAATGAAGTCCCGCAAGGTACTGGTCTAATACTTCCCGTTCCATCCTGCTTAAATGTGTCCGGAGCCTTTTCCAGAACTGCTCTACATTCTCCTGATCGATCATCATCTGCTCCGGATTGCCGATTCCATCCATCGTAAGTGTTTCCGCCAGCGGATATCCGTTTTCGCCGTTTTCTGAATAGAAAGAAACATAAGAATTAAGTGGTGCATGCTTCTTGCGGTTTGACGCCTCAACTGCCTTATATAACTGTCTTGTGATACATAATTCCGCAAAATGAAAAAAAGACGCTTCTTTCGTGTTATCAAAATCTCTGATTGCCTTAAACAGACCGATCATTCCCTCCTGGATCAGATCATCCGTCTCCCCACCGATTAAAAATACTGCATTTGCCTTTTTGCGGACCAGCGGTTTATATTTATCCAGAATATAATCCATGATCTTTCCGTCCGTATCACCGCTGTCTTTTAATACCGCGATCAACTGTTCGTCTGTCAAATCCTGATATGACTCTAACATGTTCCTCCCAAGACTCCCGCTGCAAATTTAGCGCATACGCTGCCGCACGATCTCATATGCAAGTACACCTGCTGCTACTGATGCGTTCAAAGAATCAATATCCCCCTTCATTGGGATGGACGCAACAAAATCGCAGTTTTCACGCACAAGTCTGCCAACACCTTCGCCTTCACTGCCGATCACAAGACCGATCGGTCCTTTCAGATCGAGATCATACATACAGGTTCCATCCATATCTGCGCAGACAAACCACATTCCTTTGTCCTTTAACTCTTTCATCGTTGCAGCCAGATTTGTTACCTTTGCAACCGGGGTATAGTTGATCGCTCCGGCAGATGTCTTTGCCACGGTAGCTGTCAGACCAACTGCACGGCGTTTTGGAATAATAACACCATGTGCCCCCGCAAGATTTGCGGTACGGATGATCGCACCAAGATTATGTGGGTCCTCAATATTATCCAGAATAAATAAGAACGGCGGCTCACCCTTTTCTTCTGCCAGTTTTAACATATCTTCCACCTCTGCATATTCATATGCAGCAGCAACAGCGATCACACCCTGGTGTTTTTTTGTCTCAGAAAGCTGGTCTAAGCGTTCCTTTTCCACAAAATGTACGATCGTGTCGTGTTTTTTTGCCTCTCTTACGATTGTGCGTACCGGACCGTCCTGACAGCCGTCTAACACAAATAATTTATCAATCGTTTTTCCGGAACGGAATGCCTCAAGCACCGCATTCCGTCCCTCTATTTTCAGCTCTTCGTAGCCCATTACTCTCTCCTTTTACATTTTCAGTGCAAGTTCGTCCACACCTGTCTTTACCAGTTCCACCAGACGTTCAAACTCATCTTTTAAATACAGATATCCCATCAGTGCCTCAAATCCGGTTGCTTTCCGGTAGTCTGACATTGTCGCATTTTTTGCCATTGTCGGCGATTTTGCATTTCTTCCGCGGCGGTACACTTCCGTTTCTTCCTCCGTCAGAACCGGCAGTAATTTCTCGATCATCTCCGCCTGTGTGTGTGCTTTTACAATCTGGCTTGTCCTCTTATGAAGCTCTCCTGCTCTCGTGTTTCCTTTTCCGACAACAACCGAACGGATCACCAGGTCAAATATCCCATCTCCGATATATGCTAACGTAAGAGGTGAATATGTCCGGATATCTACTTCACTGATCCCAAACTGTTCTTTAATATAGGAATCTATTCCTTTCTGCATCGGCATTTCCCCTCTCTCACGCTTTGTGCCAGATCACACCTTCTCTGGTATCTTTCAGTACAATGCCCTTTTCAAGCAGTTCATCGCGGATTGCATCTGCTTTTGCAAAATCTTTTGCTTTCTTTGCTTCCTTACGTTCCTCAATCTTTGCAAGTACATAGTTTTCTAACTCTGCATCGATCTCCTCTTTTGCATCTGTCTGTGCCGTTGTCAGATTTAAGGATAATACTTTGTCAAAATCATTGATCAACGCAAGTTTTGTTTTATCATTCATATCATCTTTGAGCAGATCGTAAATGATCGTGATCGCCATTGATGTATTCAAATCATTGCTGATCGCATTCTCAAATTTTGCCTTATAAGCATCAAATTTATCCTGCTGTACCGCTCCCTCATCCTTTAATTCTGCGATTCGTTTGGTCAGTTTTTTATAAGCTGCAGCCATGTTGTCTAACACTTCATAAGAAAACTCTAACGGTTTTCTGTAGTGGGACTGTAAACAGAACATACGGTATACGATCGGATCATAACCTTTTTCCTGCAGCAAGGATACCGTAAGAAAATCCCCTTTGGACTTACTCATTTTTCCGGATTTGTCATTCAAATGCTGTACATGGAACCAGTATTTACACCATGTATGACCAAGGTAACTCTCGGACTGCGCGATCTCATTGGTATGGTGCGGGAAAATATTGTCTACACCTCCGCAGTGGATATCTACATACTCGCCCAGATGTTTCATGCTGATACAGGAACATTCAATATGCCATCCCGGATATCCAACACCCCATGGACTATCCCATTTGAGTGCCTGATCCTCGAATTTTGATTTTGTAAACCAGAGTACAAAATCATTTTTATTTTTCTTATTCACATCTTCTTCCACATCATCGCGGACACCGACTAACAGTTCTTTCTCACTCTGGGAAGAAAATACATAATAATCGTCTAATTTTGAAGTGTCAAAATAAACATTTCCGCCTGCTACATAGGCATAGCCTTTCTCAAGCAGCACCTCGATCATATGGATGAACTCCGGGATACAGTTCGTTGCCGGCTCCACAACGTCCGGTGTCTTGATGTTTAATTTTTTGCAGTCACTAAAGAAAGCGTCCGTATAATATTTTGCGATCTCCATGACTGTCTTGTGCTCTCTTTTTGCACCTTTTAACATCTTATCTTCGCCGGTATCTGCATCAGAAGATAAATGTCCGACATCCGTGATATTCATGACGCGCTTGACATCATAGCCGACATAACGGAGTGATTTTTCCAATATATCCTCCATGATGTAACTTCTGAGGTTGCCGATATGTGCAAAATGGTATACGGTCGGTCCACAGGTATACATGCCGATCTTTCCATCCTCATGCGGGATTACCGTTTCTACTTTTCTTGTCAGTGTGTTGTAAAATTGAAATTTATTTTCCATTTAAATAATCCTCCTTGTTTTGCGAAGCAAAATGCGAATCCTCTGATGAGCAGAGGATTTTACTCCTTGTTTTGCGGAGCAAAATACAATTTTATTTTGTTTTTTGTGCATCAGCACTTAAAATCCGGACTGCCTGCTCTAAATCAAGCACACGGTTGACCAGTTCTGCATTTTCCCTCTGCAGTACGGTAATATCCTCTTTGACCGGATCCGGCAGATGGCATTGATCCATATCACTGCGCGGCATCTTCACATTGTCACGTTTTACGATTCTTCCCGGAACACCAACTACGGTACAGTTTGGCGGCACTTCCTCTATGACCACACTTCCCGCTCCGATCTTGGAATTTTCTCCAACGGTGAAGGAACCGATGATCTTTGCACCCGCACTGATCATAACGTTATCCCCGATCGTCGGATGACGTTTTCCGGTCTCTTTTCCGGTACCGCCTAGTGTCACACCCTGATACAGAGTAACATTGTCCCCAACGATCGCCGTCTCTCCAATGATCACACCACTGCCGTGATCAATAAAAAATCCTTTCCCGATCGTTGCTCCCGGATGTATCTCAATTCCTGTTTTTCTCGCTGCCCGCTGTGAAATATATCTCGCCCAGAAGAAATGTCCTTTTAAATACAGCTTATGCGCACGTCTGTAGCTCAACATAACCCGAAAACTCGGATAAAGCAATACCTCCATCGGCGATTTGATCGCCGGGTCCCGCTCCTTTATCACTGTAAATTCTTCCTTAATATGACTGATGATTCCCAAAACCGGCATCCCCTTTCCTGAATCAAAAAAAAGATCATTTCATCTCTAAGAGACGAAATGATCCGTGGTTCCACTCTAATTTAAGGATCTTATGATCCTCACTCAATACACTTAACGTGTGTAACCCGTATCCGGATACTGTATTGGCAGACAAAGCCCTTTCCCCGGACAGGCTCACGGAGGCACTTCGGAAATCTCTTTCTGAAAACTGCTTGCAGCCGATGGCAGTTTCTCTCTGTCAGCACTCTGGTTTCTTACTCTTCCCGTTCAACGCCCTTATCGTATTTATACTGGTAAGTTTATTTACTTACTCTAGTTTATGCACTTGCTTCCGATTTGTCAACTTTTTTATTTGTTCTCTTCCCTTTTTCTCATTGCATACGATCCTTTTCCGTGTTACATTATAAATAGTATCTGGTTATTCTGGGGATAATTTACAATTTATACGAAGGATTTTATTATGGAACAGCAAAGAGAAACTCTGTTGATTGTAGATGATTCACGCTTACAGCGTGCAGTTTTAAATGAAATATTTTCTTCAAACTTCAATATTCTTGAAGTATCCTCCGGCGAGGAATGTCTGAAAATGATCGAAGAAAAACAGGACATGATCGATCTTGTCCTTTTAGATCTGGTCATGTCCGGCATGGATGGTTTTGATGTTCTAAAACACAGACAGGGAATGCCGGAATTTAAGAAAATCCCGGTTGTAGTTCTCACAACCACCGATACCCCTGAAGTCCAGACAAAAGCATTCGAATTAGGTGCAAGCGACTTTATCAGTAAACCTGCTGAACCCGCCATCGCACGCCTGCGTATTGGTAACATTTTGAAAACCAACCGCAGACTGAATAATATTTTACAAAAGCGGGAAGAATTACGGATCAGATCAGAAGTTGATGAGATGACACATCTTCTGAATAAAACCACAGCTGAGCACACAATTTCCCATATACTTTTATCAAGTCCCGAAGGTCTGCATGCATTATTCGCCATTGATATCGACAATTTCAAAGCAGTTAACGATATCTGTGGCCACAAAATGGGGGATCACACAATATCTGTGGTAGCCGGTATTCTTGCATCCCATTTTTCAGGTTCTGATATTGTTGGACGCATCGGCGGAGATGAATTTGTTGTTTTTGTGCGAAATATAACAACCAAAGAGGCAATCTACGAAAAAGCACAGGAGCTTTTAAATGCCATTTCCGACAAGGAAGGACTGTCAATCCCTGAAAATGTTACGATCAGCATCGGTATTGCTTTCACAGATCCATACGAAACGTCTTATACCACACTTTTTCAGAAAGCAGATACTGCACTCAGCAACTCAAAAAAATCCGGGAAACAATGTTTTTCCGAATATGGGGTTTCTTCGCCAGTATCCGATGCCACGCTGAAAAATATTTTATTATATACACAGTCCAGGAATGTCGCATCCACGTTGAAGTTCGCTCATTCTTATCCGGACAGGCTTGTAAAAATATCTTCCCTTGCTGAGATACATTATGCGGTTATGGATAAAAACAACCACGTTCCTGCCGTTTACATAGATGTATCCGAAAGCGAAGATGACGGTCAGAAAATATGGGAAGAATTAAGTCATGAATCCTGGGCACAGTCAGTCCCTGTTATTGCCATCTGTCAGGAAAGTAACCTGACACAGGTTCGGAATGCCATATTATCCAATGTGATCAGCGATCTTATTTTTGATCCGATTGATGTTGAAAGTATCAAAAGACGCATCAAAAAATATCAGACACATGATGATATCTCATAAAAACAACGGTCAGATGACTTTATTTATCATCTGACCGCTTTTTATTCTGCGTATCTATTTTTTTGTTTTAACTGATTTTTTATTTGACCAGTCTGAATAAATCTTTACCTTTTTGGTTCCTGATTTTATTTCTTTGTACGTCCGTATTTTTATATAATACTTTTTCCCCGGCTTTAGACCTTTTATTCCTTTCGATGTAGTCTTATTACCTTTGACTACTGTCGTTTTTGTGTTCTTTTTGGAAAATGATGCATCCGTTGCATATGCGATTTCATATCCGCTTGTCTGTGATGCCTGTTTTTTCCATTTTAGTGTAAATGATTTTTTTGCGGCTTTTACATCTGTGAGGGATGTTCCCTTCGGGCAGATCTCAAACGTCTTTTTCAGTGCTCCGGTATAATTTCCACGGAATTTAACTGTTACAGTCGCTTTTCCGGTATTCTTATTGTTCTGATATGACACCTTATAAGAACCGCTTGAAATCACTTTTCCTTTATTATCTGTCACTTTTATGGCAGGCTTTTTCGCTTTTCCATCGTACACATAACGCTCTTTTGACAGTTTTAACTTCTTAGGTGCGTTAATTGTCTCCTGCTGCAGCACTGTTTTGCATACACTGCACACAGTCACATTTTTCCCATTACTGCCCGGCTTTGCCGGCGTCAGCTTCTTCTCCGGTGTGTGGGATTTCTTTGCGATCTTCTCTTTGTAGCTTTCCCCGCAGGTACAGGAATAAACTTTTTCGCCTTCTTTTTCACAGGTCGCCTCTACGGTCTTCTGCAGTACATAACTGTGTTTGTGTGCCGGCTTCTCTGTATCCGGTTCCGGTGTCTCTGTTCCCGGCTTTTCTGTATCCGGTTCCGGTGCCGGTGTCTCTGTTCCCGGCTCTTCTGTATCCGGCTCTTTCAGGGCTGGAATCACTATTTTTTCTCTGCTTAACTCCTCATGACATGTGGTGCAATACATTACTTTTTCATAGCTTCCTTCCACACCCACTTTTGCTTCCACACGATTTTCGATGACAGTGTCTCCCTTTTTATGCCCTAATGCTGAAACCATAATATTCTCACGGGAAAGTTCTTCCCCGCAGCCTTTATCCTTACAATAAACTACCTTATCGTAGCTTCCTTTTTGGGTACAGGTCGCAGCTATCTCGTTTTCTTTTACCGGCTCGCCCGCCACATGCTGATGCGATACATCTGGTTCATCTGTGAATATTATTTCCTTTTCTGCCAACACGGTATCTTTCAGTGCTTTTACATCTGCCACAGTATTCGGATCATCAAACGGATCCGAACATAATAATAAGGTGTATTTTCCTGTTTTCACTTCACCATATGCAATCAGATAATAGCGGTCTGACTCATTTTTATCCACATCCAGACGGATTGGGTTTTCCCAGTCCTTTTTTTGTTGAATGTCTTCATCATCACTATTCCAGTAATCAGAACGGATCAGTATCATATCATTATAAAATCCATAGCCATCATATTCATTTGCAACTTCATCAAACGTGTAATCTTCTCCATACTGATCCTTCCATATCACATCCAGATATGGTGCATCATCGGTTTTATCTGTAATGTCTGTCGGAATATTACCGGTGTAAACATTTTTCGGGCAGGATTTTATCTCGATACTATCAAGTTCACGTTCCTCCGGTACATAATTGCGATACGCTGTCCACATCCCATTTTTGCAGATCAGGCTGTAGTTGTTATTGATATCTTTATCTGATAACACAAAATTTCCTGCTGTTCCATTCTCTGCTATGATATAGGTATGCTCATTTAAAAGATTACCAGATATAGCATGACTTCCCACCTGGAACTGTGTAACACCGCTTACCTGTCCATTAATCTGAACGTATCCATTTTGATCAAGAACAAGCTTTCCCTTTGCCGCACTGCCACCACTTGTGAAATTGCCCTTTACCTGAGCATCTATTATTTTTGTAAGATCCAGACAACCACCGTTTTTCAATGTAATATTGTTTAACTGCGCTGTTTCATCTTTCGGCTGCAGTCTTCCTCCTGCATCTAAAACAATATCTTTAATCCCTGTTGTAATGACACCTGACACAGCACAGTTGTTTACGGTCAATACTGTATTTGCATTTCCCCTGATCTCCACAAGACTGATCTCGTCATATCCATTTTGTTTACCTGAAAGCGTAAGTGTTGCAGATGTTGTGTCCTCTGCCGAAATAATATCCCGCACTTTTGCATCTGCGTCCAGATTTAACTCCACACTCCCCGTATAGGCAGTCCTCTCACCTGCTGACGCTTTATGTCCCATATAGATATTCTGGAACATTGTATCACTGTTTGCATTTACAACTGTGAGTGACGCTTTCGTCCCCACCGCTGTATTACTGTGATATCCTCCTGCATAGATGGTTGGAAGAAGTTCTTTTTCTGTGCCGCCAAAACCACCCAGGCTGGCGTCCCCTCCTCCCGGCAAATATGTTTTTACATTATCCAGTGTAAGGCTGTGCCCTGCAAGAAAAATCTCACGATGCGGCACAGAATTCATACTATTGGTAGAGATAAAACCAATCTGGATATCCCGGATCACAACACCGTCTCCCATGATCTGGATTGGTCCGCTGAACGTAATACTTCCTGTATTATTTCCAGTAATCACTGTCCCGTCCGGTATCTCAACAGGCATCATCTGTCCACTCGCTTCTGCCTGACCTCTGACGGAAAAGCTTCCAGTTACAACAATATTCTTCTGCTTTTGTGCAAGTGCCGACAGAAACTCATTCTCATTCGACACTGTAACTGCTGTCTCAGCCGCCGCAGCCACATTCCACAGCAAATGATTTTGGGTTACTCCCTCTGCTCCCCCAGACGGTATGCCACAGATCAGCAGGCCCGCAGCCATAACTCCACAACAGAAACGTATCGTCCTTTTTTTCATATACTCATTTTCCCTTCTTTTGTACATAAAAAGACCCAGTATATATCCTTGTTTTGAATATCCCCTGATGTCCTTACAAAAAATATATCTGAGTCTCATTTCAATTCGCCAAAATATGGTTTATCATATCTTATTTTTATGATCGTGTCAATAAATTTTATATTTTTTTATGTATTTTTATCTGTGCAGGAAATAGGTATTATCCATGCCATATGTTCCAAGATACTCATATCCCGTATAACCATACATTTCTTTTAACTTATTCAGATTCTCATCCCGGTCTCCCGGATAATTGATATAAGATATCACAATTCCATCGTTATGATCTGCCCAATTTGAGATCTGTCCCTGTTCAATCTCATCTGCGGTAACAAATGTAATGCTTTTATAATTAGAATACTCTGCAAATTCCGGGTACAGCCAGTAACTTTCTCCCTCCAACACACAAATACAGTCATACTGATTGTGTGCATATGCCTCCGCAAGTAAATTCTGACTTTCTTGAAAAAGATACTGCCATCCGCAGGATGAAAAACTTCCCCAGGCGATCACCGCGATCATCATTGCCGTTACCACGATAAACGCTCCGTCTTTCAATACCTGTCTCCAAATCGCGCAGGTCAGACACATCACAGCCGTAAATGCGATCGCATAAATCGGCCACATATACCGGTCTGCATTTACAAAGGTTATTTTCGATACGATCATAAAATAGCAGACACACGGCGCAAAAATCAGAATATAACGGATCTTAACCTTATAATCTAACGGTAATGACAGCTTTGTCATTTTACTTTCTGTCAGAACATCCGTATATTTCTGTAACATACCAACACACGCCAATACAAACAAAGCAATCAAAATATATGCCAGTATATTTCCAAACAGCTGACTGTTCACGATCTGGAAAAACGCCTTCAGATTATCCCAGTAATTATCACTCTTTTTAAAATTGTCAATCGCCTCCGTTCCGCGATATCCAAAGAAAATATGTTTGATCATCGCCGGGAAAACCGCAATTGAAATACCACCTGCACATCCCATTGTCAGACAGAACCACGCTGTCTCTGCATACCGTTTCTTTTTTAGCAGATAAATCCCATAAACAACGGACAGAAAGAATGCATATACGATCACATAATAATGCGTAAGTGCACCTGCTATCGTTGTCAGACCTGTCAGCAGATAAAATTTTCTGGTCTGTTTTTCATCAACCTGTTTCAGAAACAGACAGGTCAGCAGAGTTACCCAGAACGTTGCCATGCAATACATTCTGAAGTAAGTTGCCGTCATAATAATTCCGCTGAGCGTCACAAATGAAAGTGATATGCTCCACAAAATAAACTTATCATCCGTAAACAGATTTATTATTTTTCTTACCATATATAGTGTCAGCAGAACAAAAATGATATTGATGCCGGCAGCAAACCATTTCGAAAATTTATTCGGGAAAACGGAACAAATCGTATGTATCAAGGCATAATATAAAGGCGGATGAACATCATTTGTCTGATTTCTCCATACATTCACATAATCAAAACGCTGTCCGTTCTGTACTTTCATATAATCATCATACACTGACGTTCCTGGCGTATATGTCTTATCATACTCAATTTCCATATCAATTCCATTTCCATTGTAGTTCGATAATCCATAGGTATAAATCTCATCAATGTAATAATTTACCTTCATAGACACAGCTAATATCATAAAAATCGCCAATACCAAATATAATATAGCTGACTTCGGTATTTTTTTTACTTTCTCTAACATCCGTATATGACCTCTCTTTACTGATTTAGAGAAAAACATTGACACTTTTTAGAGCATCATCTAAAATATGAATCGTCGTTATCATATTGAGTCTACTCTATTTAGGCTTTTCTCTAAATCATAAGGTCATTATATAGAGTAATCTCTAATTTGTCAATGCTGTTTTTAGTCTATTCTCTAAAAATACAAGGAGGTACTCTATGAATAGTGTGGATCGTGTCAAAGAACTATGTAAAGAATATAAAATTCCTGTCTCCCGTCTTGAAAAAGAACTGGGTTTTTCAAATGGATATATTAGTCAGTTGCGAAAAGGTTCTTTCCCAGCTTCCCGCTTAATGCAAATCGCGGATTACTTTCATGTCCCGGTCAACTATTTACTTTTCGGAAGTGAATGTATGGATACAAATGATGAAAATCACAATGATATTTCCCATGATCTGGAAATTTTAAAACAAAAACTGAATAGTCAGGAAAATACTCCTGTCTTTTATAAGCAAAAAGCTCTTTCCAAAGAAGATGCCATCTTTTTTGCCGGATTGATCGATCTTATGATCCAACGCCTGCAATCTTCTAACAATAACTAAAACGAGATTGCATATGATAACACATCTGCCATCATATGCAATCCCAATAAAAATAATGCTGTCTTTTATCTCCCACAGGCACGTCCCGGACATCCCGCACAGCCTCCGGCAGAATCAACCACACTGACGCTGTTCTCATAGATCGTTGTCAATGCACAGACTGCCTGCGCAGAAATTCCCTGTTCTGTTCCGGTAAATCCCAGTCCTTCTTCTGTTGTTGCCTTCACATTGATCTGGTCTTCTGATATCTTAAGTGCTTCTGCAATATTTTTCTCCATCTGTTCAATATGCGGACGCATCTTCGGCTTCTGTGCAATGATCGTCGCATCAATATTTTCCACGATATAACCTTTTTCTGCAATCAGTTCTGCCACATGTTCAAGTAATTTAATACTTGAAATTCCTTCATATTTCGGATCAGTGTCCGGAAAATGTTTTCCAATATCACCAAGAGCTGCTGCACCAAGCAGAGCATCCATAATAGCATGAAGTAAAACATCTGCATCCGAGTGTCCCAAAAGCCCTAATGTATGCGGAATCTTTACCCCGCCAATAATCAGGTCTCTTCCCGCAACTAATTTGTGAACATCATATCCCATTCCTACACGCATTTTTTTCTATCCCTTTCATAAAATTTTTACTGTGGTGGATTACACTTCGAACATGGTGTAAATCCTCTTGCTTCTGTCTCTGATAATATCTCTTCAATATCACTTTTTCTTAAATACCGGCATCCCGATCTTATTATACAGAAAAAAATACCGATATACAACAAAAGACCTCAGAATGTCTGAGGTCTTGAAGTAGCGGAAGGGAGATTCGAACTCTCGACACTACGGGTATGAACCGTATGCTCTAGCCAACTGAGCTATTCCGCCATATTAAATTGTCATCAGAAGTTCTGATGTAATGGGACCTATAGGGCTCGAACCTATGACCCTCTGCTTGTAAGGCAGATGCTCTCCCAGCTGAGCTAAGATCCCGTCCGTGTCGGTCGCTTTCCGCAACCGACTTCTAAAGTATACTATTTCAAAATAAAAATGTCAACACTTTTTTTCATATTTTTTCAAAAAATTTCAAAAAAACATTCTTTAACAACAAAACAACCAGATTATGCCAGTAACCGTTCCACCAGTTTCACACATTCCGCTGCATCTTTGGAATATCCATCCGCTCCGATCTCATCTGAAAAGCTCTCTGTGATCGCCGCTCCTCCGATCACGATCTTCGCCGTGCATCCTTTCTCTTTTGCAAGTTCCACAACATCTTTCATCCGCATCATCGTGGTCGTCATCAGTGCAGAAAGGCCTATTACCTTTGCGCGCTCTTTCATTGCAGTATCCACGATCACATCTGCCGGAACATCCTTGCCAAGGTCGATCACATGATACCCGTAATTTTTCAGCATCAGAACCACCAGATTCTTGCCGATATCATGAATATCCCCCTCAACAGTTGCTACAACGATCGTTGCCATTGCCTCAGTATTGCTGCGCTCTAACATCGGCTCTAAATATTCGATTGCAAGTTTCATCGTATTGGCAGAAGAAATAAGCTGTGGCAGAAAATATTTCTTTTTATCAAATAGCTCTCCCACTTCATTGATCGCAGCGATCAGATGTTCATTGATAATTTCATCCGGTTTTGCACCGTCATCTAACATCTTTTTTACTTCATCTAACACATGCTCTTTATTTCCCTTTAAAACTGCCTGAAATACGCCGCTTCCTGCACTCTCCTTTTTGGTCTCACCACTCGCAGATGCACCTGTCGGAGTCTTTTGAACCATCACCCGTTCCATGCCGGCATATTTTTCTGATAAAAAGTTCATCCTTTCAATATAACGGATATCACTTTCCTTCTTATTTAAAAGCATATCAGATGCAAACGCAGCATTCATCAGAAGTTCCTGAGACGGATTTGCGATCGCCATCGTAAGTCCGTTTGCGATCGCCATCGTAAGAAATGCCGTATTGACATAAGTACGCTCAGGCAGTCCAAATGAAATATTGGAAAGTCCACACGCCGTTGGAAGTTCCAGTTCATTTTTGCAATAAGAAAAAGTCTCAAAACATTCTAATGCGGCATTTGGATTTGCCCCGATCGTGGCAACCAGTCCGTCCACAATGATATCTTCTTTTGCCATACCAATTCTGACTGCCTCATCCATGATTGTGCGGATAATTCCATGTTTCTCTGCAGAATCTTTCGGCAGCCCCTCATCTGAGAGAGGAAGCAGGATAAACATTGCACCATATTTCTTTGCAATTGGAAGGAGTTTTTCAAACTTTTCTTTTTCCAGTGATATTGAGTTGATAAGTGCACGTCCCGGATAAATACGAAGTGCAGCCTCAATAATATCTACGTGGCTGGAATCAATACAAAGCGGGCAGTCCACCGTTGAAGTTACCTCATATATGGTACGCAGCATCATTTCTTTCTCATCAATACCATTCATACCCATATTGATATCAAGGATCGACGCTCCGTTTTCTTCCTGCTCTAATGCCATCGTGCGGACAAGATTTAAAGAACCTTCTTTTAACTCAGCCTGCAGCTTTTTCTTTCCGGTCGGGTTAATGCGCTCTCCAATGACCATAAAACGTCCATCGAGTGTGATCTCCACTGATTTGCGTTCTGAAGTCAGCATTCTTCTCTTTGTCTGAAGCGGTGCTTTGACCGGAATATCCTTTACTGCCTGCTTTAAAGCACGGATATGTTCCGGTGTTGTTCCACAGCATCCTCCAATGATGGCTGCTCCCTCTTCGACTAACTTTTTCCCGACTTCGGCAAATTCTTCCGGTTCTACATTAAAAACGGTCTGACCATCGATCAACTCCGGCATGCCGGCATTCGGTTTCGCAAGAAGCGGTATCGTTGCGTACTCTGCCATTTTTGCGATCGGTTCTAACATAGCTTCCGGTCCGGTTGAACAGTTCATCCCGACCGCATCCGCACCAAGACTCTGCATCACAACAACCGCTGTAACCGGATCAGTTCCGTAGAGTGTTCTTCCGTCTTCATTGTAGGTCAGTGAAACCATAATCGGCAGATCACACACTTCCCGGATCGCAAGTACCGCCGCACGGCATTCCTGCAGGCTCATCATCGTCTCAACTACAAAAAGGTCAGCCCCTGCATCTGCGATGATCTTTGCCTGTTCTTTATAAACATTCACCAGGTCTTCAAACATCAGATCTCCTAACGGGTAAAGCTGTTCTCCTGTCATGGTAAGATCTCCGGCAACCAGCGCATCCGTACCTTTTGCAGCTTCTTTTGACAATGCGACCAGCTTACGGTTCATCTCCTCTAAATGATCTTCTAAACCGTATTCTTTTAACTTGATCCTGCTCGCGGTAAAAGTCGGAGCAAATAAAATATCTGTTCCTGCCTCCACATACTGTTTCTGCAGATTAACCAGTACTTCTGAATTTTCCAGAATCCACTGCTCCGGACATACTCCGACCGGCATTCCTGCTTTCTGTAAATTCGTTCCTGTCGCACCATCAAGCAGTACCGGACCATTTTTTACCAGCTCTCTAAACGCTTCTCTTGTCATCTCTGCCAGTTCCTTTCTTTTCCATGTCATTTGTATTTCTGTGATCTGCCGTCTATTCATCGGATCACTTCAGCAGTTCTCTGTTGTTTATACTTTTCTAAAGGATGGTACCACCCCCGGCAACATATTCTCCATCATACAATACAACTGCCTGACCCGGAGTTACCGCACGCACCGGCTCTAAAAATTCACAGTGTATCGTATCCTCCCCTGTTCTTGTTACCTTGCACATACTTCCACTGTGGGAATAACGTATTTTGGCTTTTAAAAGCATCTCATCTTTAATATCCGGAATTGACATAAAATTAATATGATCCGCATCCAGTTCATAAGTAAACACATCTTTATTCTCGCCAAGTACAACTTCATTCGTCTCCGGACGTATCTCTGTGACAAAAACCGGATGCCCAAATGCGATTCCGAGTCCTTTTCTCTGTCCGATCGTGTAATGTGTGATTCCTTTATGTTTTCCAACCACAGTTCCGTCTGTCAGGACAAAATTTCCCTGAGGCGGTACCTGACCTTTGCATTCCCTGTCAATAAAACCGGCATAGTCGTTGTCAGAGACAAAGCAGATTTCCTGGCTGTCTTTTTTATGTGCAACCATAAGACCGATATTCTCGGCGATCTTACGGATCTCATCTTTATGATAGACACCAACCGGCATCAGTGTATGTGATAGCTGCTCCTGCGTCAGATTATAAAGTGCGTAGGTCTGATCTTTTGCCGCCGTTACAGAATTTCTGATCGCATATCTTCCATTAGAAAGCTGTTCAATTCTCGCATAATGTCCGGTTGCAATGTAATCTGCACCAATTGCAAGACTCCTGTTTAACAGTGCTTCCCATTTTACATAACGGTTGCAGGCAATACACGGATTCGGCGTTCTGCCCTTTAAATATTCCGCGGTAAAATAATCCATAACATTTTTCTTAAATTCCTGTTTAAAATTCATGACATAATACGGGATTCCCAGACGGTCTGCCACTCTTCTCGCATCATCTACCGCAGAAAGGCCACAGCATCCGCCACTCTCCTCCTGCACAAACTCATCCTCATCCTGCCAGATCTGCATGGTCACACCAATGACGTCATATCCCTGTTCTTTTAAAAGGTACGCTGCCACGGAGGAATCCACACCACCGGACATGCCGACTACTACTTTCTTTGCTGCCATTTTATTCTCCATTTCATCTATCTCAAATTTTACATATAATCCTTATTCCTGCACACTACCTATTATTTGACCATACATCGCACCATTGTGCAATATTTTTTTCCGGCACGCTTATTATTTTTTTGCAAAATTTATGAGAAACCCAATCTGAGTTTCTCATAAATAGCCGTTTCTGCACAGACCAGCTTTCTTTCCGTCCATGCCAAACCAATATAATCATTACCGTCTGCTTTTCACATTTTATAACAGTAATGTAATTTCATCATCCCATTCTGCGATCAGATCTTAGAATTATAAAGCTCACCTGTTCTGTAATTATAAGTATAAGAACCTGATTTCTGATAAGTATTCGCCTTTGCTGCCTCACTCTTTGCATAAGATTCTGCACGTGATGCCTGACGTTTTACTTCTGTTCCATAATAACTGTTATCTGCAAACATTGTCTTAACTTTGCCCATGTCAGCTTTCTTAAACTTCTCTTCATCGATCGTAAGTTTATTATCTGCTCCAATGGAAATACCGATATCGGAAAGTGACCTGCGGTTTGCCTCTGTCACACTTACCATGCTTGCACCAGCTCTTAAAATACTTTTTGTATTCGAATCGCCGACTTCATCAAGCAGGCTGTTATAGCTGTCTGTAAAGTCTTTCACAGCTTTATAAATCGCATCCGTATCATATCCGGTTGTCTTATTTCCATCCTTATCTGTCTTTGTCACTTCTTTAAATAAGGATTTATCTCCCGTCTCCTGAAGTGCTGCAACGGATTTTTCCACATTCTTCGCATCACTCTCGATTGCTGCAAGTGTCTTAGTGTCATCTTTGGATGTTGATGTTGAAGAAGATGTTGTATCACCAGAGCCGCTGACCTGCCCGCCTTTTCCATAGTAGGCATCTAACAGTTTAAAATAGCTGCCGGATTTGATTGTTGCCCAGTCACTGTAATTAATTCCAAGTATATCACTTCCTGACATACTGCTGGAAAATAATGAATTCTTAGATGACGTGGTATTTAATCCGGAGAACAAAACTCCCATTGAATATGAATTATAACCGGAAATCGTTGCCATATATCTCACTCCTTTGAAATAATACAATAGATTACCAAAAACTTCCCTGTTGTTTCTTATATCGTCATTTTAGGCTGTTTTCTTTACATTTTCAAGTATTTTACACATTCAAAATAACCATTTCGTGCGTATGGGTAACCTCACCAATTTTTTTGTATTTTTTCCTGTTTTTTTGTTTTAAATTACTAAAAAAATTGTTAATTTATTATTCATACTTTGTTCATATATGATTGATATACTAAATATAGTTAAAAAATACTTAGACAACTTGTTATAATATACTTGATAAATTTTTTTCATAATAGCCCGGGCGCCAAAAGGTGTCTGGGCACTCCTCATTTATAGAGAAAATAACCAGAATGTACGCTATACGGACATTCTGGTTATTTAAAAATCGATGTACCAGACATCGAATCAGATATTCTCAATCTGCCAGTCGATCGGCGTGATCCCATTTGCTTTTAAGAAATCATTTGCCTGGCTGAAATGTCTGCATCCAAAGAATCCTCTGTATGCTGAAAGCGGACTCGGATGCGGTGCCTTTAAGATCAGATGCTTCGGATTTGTGAGCATCGGGATCTTGCTCTGTGCGGGTCTGCCCCACAGCATATATACGATCGGACGATCCTGGGCATTGACAGCCTGAATGATCGCATCGGTAAACTGCTCCCATCCTCTTCCCTGATGGGAATTAGCCTGATGCGCGCGAACCGTCAGCACCGTATTCAAAAGAAGCACTCCCTGATCCGCCCATTTTTTTAAATATCCGTTGTTCGGTATATAACAGCCTAAATCATCCTGCAGTTCTTTATAAATATTCTGCAATGATGGTGGAATCTCCTTCTGTGATGGCAGTACTGAAAAGCTCAGACCATGTGCCTGATTCTCATTGTGATACGGATCTTGTCCTAAGATCAATACTTTTACTTCACTAAGCGGTGTAAAATGCAGCGCATTGAAGATATCATCTGCCGGCGGATAAATGACCGCCCTGCTGTATTCTTCTTTTACAAATTGAAATAATTCCCTGTAATATGGCTTTTTAAACTCTCCCTGAATTGCCGGAAGCCAGTCATTTGTGATCATTGCCATGATAAATTCTCTTTTCTTTATTTTTATCTTCTTACAGAAACACCACGCTCTGCCAGATAATCTTTCAGATCGCGGATTTCAAGTTCTTTATAATGGAATAAAGACGCTGCAAGTGCTGCATCTGCTTTTCCTTCCGTCAATGCATCATAAAAATGTTCTTTCGTACCCGCTCCACCGGAAGCAATTACAGGAATGGATACATTTTCCGCAATGGTGCGCGTCAGTTCAAGATCATAACCTGCCTTTGTTCCATCACAATCCATGCTCGTCAGAAGAATTTCCCCCGCACCGAGTCTGTCTGCTTTCATTGCCCACTCTACTGCATCAATGCCAACATCGATACGTCCGCCATTTTTATAGATATTCCATCCCGAACCATCAGCTCTTTTTCTGGCATCGATCGCCACAACCACACACTGACTGCCAAACTTATCTGCAGCCTCACTGATAAGTTCCGGGCGGTTGATCGCAGATGAATTGATGGATATCTTATCGGCTCCCTCGCGGAGTAAGGCTTTAAAATCATCCACAGTACGGATACCCCCGCCGACAGTAAATGGTATAAATACCTTTTCTGCCACCTTGCGCACCATATCCACAACTGTCTCCCTTGCATCTGAAGTTGCAGTAATATCAAGAAATACCAGTTCATCTGCGCCTGCTTTATCATAAGCTGCTGCTATCTCCACCGGATCTCCGGCATCTCTTAAATTTACGAAATTAACACCCTTTACCACACGTCCGTTATTCACATCCAGACACGGAATAATTCGCTTTGTAAACATTTTTATCCTCCCGTCTTAAATCCCGGCAAAATTTTCTAGTATCTTAAGTCCGACTGTACTGCTTTTTTCCGGGTGGAACTGACATGCAAAGATATTGTCCTGTTCCACAGAAGCGTGAATATGTGTGCCATATTCCGTAGTTGCCTTTACGATCATATCATCCTTTGCTTTCAGATAATAAGAATGAACAAAATAAACATACGGATGTTCCGGCAGCCCTGCAAATAATCTTCCATTATTCTGAAAATCCAGTGAATTCCATCCGATATGCGGTATTTTTAATCCTTCTGTATCCGGTATCCGTAAGATCTGTCCGTCTAACAAATGCAGTCCTTCCACTCCGCTGCTTTCCTCACTGCCTTCAAATAAAAGCTGCAGTCCAAGACAGATTCCAAGAAATGGCTTTTTCTCTTCTGCCACTTCACGAATTACTTTGTCCAGCTCATATTTTTTTAACTGATCCATCGCCTCGCCGAAAGAACCAACCCCCGGTAATATTACCTTGTCTGCCTGACGGATCTCATGAAAATCCCTTGTTACCACGCAATCCTGATGTAAAAAATCAAGTACTTTCTGTACGCTCTTTAAATTACCTGCATCATAGTCTATGATCGCTATCATTTTTATTCCTCACTAAGTCCTGCATCATCCAGTATCCGGTAAATCTCTTTTGAATATGCAGTCCGGTCTTTCATGCCATACACTTCAAGTGCTCTTTGGGCATCGATCTTAAATGCTTCCAATGCCTCCTCTGCTTTTGCCTGTATGTCTGAAATCTCTCTGTCACATCCAAGTTCTTTGGCATCACTGCTGTATTCATCACATCTTCCGATCGTACTGATCAGCGAATCTAACGCCATATCATAAATTTTCTGATTCATCAGATTCTGATATGCTCTGTACTGCCCTGCCGTGTATGCAAGAATACGGTATTTTCTGTATGTATCCTGATCTTTCTCCTTTACCTCAAGACCAGATACATCCTGAAATGCCTGCTCATAATTGCCCTTTGCATATGCATCTTCCGCATTTGAAAAACTGCTGGAATAACCCACTAAATTAGTTGCTAATACTACAAGAACAAGGAATGAAAATACCATCACAAAGATCAGAATTACCGGTACCTTCGGGAGTGGAGGTGTCAGATCCGGCTCCTTTGGTGGCTTCGGTTTCTTTTCTTTCTTTGGCTTTTTCGGTTTCTTCTCTTTCTTTGGCTTCTTCTCTTTTTTCTTTTTTTCTTTTTTCTTCTTTTTATCTTCTTCCGGATCTGATTTTTCTTCTTCCTTCGGCGCGTCCGATATACCTGGAATATCTCCAAGTTCCTGTAATATCTGCATATTCGGATCTGACAGATCAATGTCGCCTGCATTTTCTTCTGTTATCACTTCTTTTCCGGACGATGCAGGATCACCTTCCTCATCCTCATCATCTTCCCCAAAAAGAATACGTGATAATTTTTTCAGGAAACTTTCTTTTTTCGGCTTGTCTTCCCTGTCATTTGGCATGACATCTGACATGCTGTCCGAAGTATTTTCACTTTCTCCTGCTCCATCATCTCCAAATATATCCGCTTCACCAAGATCTCCAAAATCGTCTAGTCCATCACTGGCTGCATCCTCCATGCCTAAAGCATCACTTTCGCCTTTGTCTGTGTAATCCGTCATCTGTGCACCTTCTGTCACGTCAGCGCTTTCCTCCGATATATCATCCGATATTCCAAAATCTCCAAGTCCGTCTAGATCACCCAGTCCGCCTAGATTCTCCGGTGCTTTCGTATTCTCCTGCTGCCCGCTTTCTTCTTTTTCATCCGTCTGCGGTTCTGATGTCTGTGCAGGTTCTTCCTTTTTCATGATATCATCAATTCCTGGAATATCTCCAAGCGTATCCATCATGAAATCATCTTCTTTATTATTCTGACCTGTTCCATCTACAATCTGATCTAAACTGTTAAAGAAATCATCTTTTGTTTCCGCTTCTGGTGCAGACTTCTCATTTGCCAATTCCTTTTCAAATTGTTCTAAAAAATTATCTTCCGCCTCTTTGGAAAGTAAATCATTTTCCATCTCATTCATAATATCATCCTCTGTCCGCATCGTTTTACTCCCGGTTTCTTTCTCTGCATCCATATCTTTTTCTGATAAGGAATTTAACAGTCCATCCAGATAATCCTCTGTCCCGCTCATCCGACACCTCCGTCAAGCCTATAACTTAATTTGGGGATGTGACAATATATCACATCCCCTTCTTCGCTTCAACCTAATCAATGCTTTTATCAATTAAATTATCAATAGCCTCTACAAGATTGCCGATTTCAGGTTTTGTCAACTGGGCATCTGCCCCTAACTGTTTACCTTTAATTCTCATTTCTTCATTAACTAAAGATGAGAAAATAATAAGCGGTATCTTCTTCATATTATCGTTCGTCTTAACAAGTTTGGTCAGTCTGTGTCCATCCATCATCGGCATCTCGATATCAGTGATAATACAATGAACCTTATCACGTACATTACCCGCCTTTTCAAATTCGGTCAGCTTATCCCATGCCTCCTGGCCATTCATTGTCACGATCAGATTGGTGTATCCTGCCTTCTTCAGACAGTCTGTGATCAGACGGCTAAGAAGTGGCGAATCCTCAGCGATCAGGATCGGTGAATCACAGCGCTCACGGCTTGCCATATTATCAACATCTGATACCTTAAGACCTGTCTCCGGACTGATATCAGATACGATTTTCTCAAAGTCAAGGATGATGATCAGCTTGTCATCCATCTTGATCACTCCTGTGGATGCACTGTTATCCTCTGTATTGATCGTCGAATCCGGCTTGATAATAGACTCCCATGATACACGGTGAATGCCAATTACAGCATCTACATGAAACGCAATATTTAATTTGTTGAAGTTTGTGATGATAAAAAGTCCCTTGCCATCTCCACTCTCTGCCATCCCCAGACATCTTTTCAGATTAACAACGGTAATCATTGTATCACGTGGCATGAAAATACCTTCCACACTTGGATGAGAATTTGGTACCGGTGTTACCGGCTGATACGTCAATATCTCTCTGATCTTTGCAACATTGATTCCATAATGATTATTTCCTAATGTAAATTCCAGGACTTCCAGCTCATTCGTTCCTGACTCTAAAAGTATATTTGTATCCATTCCTGTCTCTCCTCCCGCGTATCATTTGCTACGCAATTCATTGCTTTTGCCATTGCATAAATATTAATGTCATTATAACACATTACTAATATCATTACAAAGTAATTTGATAATTTGTTTCACTGATATTTACATACAGATCCAGACTTTCAATACTTGTCACGCTGTCCGGTACCTGAAACAGCAACACGGTATTTTCTGTCGCACCAGCCGGAATTGTTTCCTGATACAATGCAAAATCAGATGGAAGTATGGTATTTTCCTCATCTGCTTTTTCCTGACCATTGACCATGACAGAAAACTTCGGTGTCTTTGCAAAATTGTCGATCGCTATTTCATCTGTTCCGGAATTTGTAATATCAATACTGACAATAACAAATACTTTTCCTTTCTCTGCATCCAGCGAATAGTATCCGCCTTCCATATAATCCGCCGCAATCTCGGCTCCGGCATATGCTATGGTCAGGTTTTCTTCGCCAAACAGTTCATCAAGAGTGGAAGACTCTGCTGCAGCCTGCTCTGTTCCATCTTCTGCAATCTGTTCACCTGCAGACGCATTACCGGATGCATCCAGTGTAATTCTGTTCTCTGTTTCTGTCTCCTGTGGTTCATCCGTAGATTCCGTCTCCTGCTCATCATGACTCACATTTGCAAGACCTTCCGGCTGGCTCGTATTAAACTTCGCCACAGCGTGTGCCGAATAATCCACAATCACGCCTTCTTCATCTTCTGTTAAACTGTATGGCTGTTCTCCACATCCTCCAAGCAGCAATGTTGTTACTGCTGCCACTGCCGTTAATCTCATTCCTGTTCTTTTCATGGTATTCCTCTCATGATATCTGTAAATAATAGAATATACTCTATCCATATGTTAGCATTTTTGGTATCATTTATCAACTGAAAAAATTTCCATTATTTGTCTCTAATTCAAACCAGAATTCTACTCCGTCTTCGTGATTGATCACACCACACTTCTGATGGAATGAATCCATGATCGCCTGAACAATAGAAAGACCTATACCGCTGCCGCCGTATTCTCTGGTTCTTGCTTTATCCACCTTATAAAATTTGATCCAGATATTATCCACATCTTCTTCCGGTATCGGCTTTCCGGTGTTGAAAACACTGACGCGGACTTTATCATCTTTCTTTACACAGCGGATATCAATTCTTTTTTCACCCTCTGCATGATGAATCGCATTGCTTAAATAGTTGGTCACTACTTCTTCCACCTTAAATTCATCCGCCCAGGCAAATAACGGTTCCTGCTGCGAAAAGTTTAATGTGATCTCATTCTGATTTAAAAGGATCGCAGACGCATTGATCACTCCCTGTATCAGTTCCGTCAGATCAAACCTTTCCATGGTAATGACCTCATTACCAAATTCAAGCTGGTTTAAAGTCAGCAGTTTTTTGACCATTTTATTCATCTTGTCTGCTTCGTCCATGATGACTTCACAATAAAAGTCCCTGCTCTCCGCATCATCATTAATACATTCTTTCAGTCCTTCTGCGTATCCCTGTATCAGTGCAAGCGGTGTTTTTAACTCGTGTGAAACATTTGATAAAAATTCTTTCCGCATTTCATCGATCTGTGTTTTTTTATCGATATCAATCTGTAATTGATTGTTTGCACTCTTTAGTTCAGAAATCGTGTGCTCTAACGTAGTTGACATGACATTCATGTATTCGCCAAGCTCGTCCACTTCATTGTGATATCTGCTCCCAGGCTGATATTTTGCTTCAAAATCAAGTTCCGTCATCCGCTTCGATATATCCGTCAGACGTAAAAGCGGCGTTGTTATGCCTCTCGAAACGAAAACAATGACGACCGCACTGATGATCGCAGCAATGACACCTACCCATGCTAAAAATGTATTAGAGAGACTGACACTCTCACGGATACTCTCAAGTGCTGTCCGCATCAGGATCAGATTCCCATTGGAAAGTGTCCCGTAAAGCACCAGAAACTCTGAATCCAATCTGGCATCTGTCTGTTTCTGGATAATATAATTGTCTGACTGCATCAATACCGTCACTTCATTCTGCTTCTCCCCAAAAATAATGTTCATAAATTCCAACATCATTTTCTGTGTATCATTCACGGACGACCGTACAATGGTCCGGTCAGAGCTTATGATCATGACAGTGATATTTCCATTTGCACAGAGATTATCAAATGTCACATCAAAAGAGCTGTCATCCAGTGATCCGTTCTCACTCGCTTCATTGATCGTCTCAAATCCGGACAGCAGTGTATTTTGTTTATTGACCACATAATACGGCTCCAAAAAAACGGTATTAATAAACCAGCATAAAAGAAGTGTTCCTGTAACCAGACAGATACTGATCAGTATCAACTGATGTGTCAGTGAACCAAAATATTTTCTTTTCCGATCTTTCATCAATTTTTTCATCATTTATCACTGCCATTTTCTTCTGCTTCAAATTTGTACCCCATACCCCAGATGGTTTTGATATAGTCACCTTTTTCTCCGATCTTGGCACGCAGTTTTTTAACGTGTGTATCGATGGTTCTTGCATCTCCAAAGTAATCGTAATTCCAGACATGATTGAGAATTTTCTCTCTGGAGAGTGCAATGCCCTCATTTTCCATAAAATAAGTAAGCAGTTCAAATTCCTTGAAACTCAGTTCAATCTGTTTTCCATCCACTGTGACCGTATGTGCTGTCTGATCGATCACGATTCCTCCGATGGAAAGAAGTTTTCCCTCCTCAGGTGCTTTTCCACTTCTTCTTAAGATCGCACCGACACGTGCAACAAGAATCTTCGGAGAAAACGGTTTCGAGATATATTCATCAACACCAAGTTCAAATCCGGTGAGCTCGTCCTCTTCATCACCCTTTGCTGTCAGCATGATGATCGGCACTTTTGACGTTTCCCTGATTTCCCTGCATACGTCCCAGCCATTCATTTTTGGCATCATCACATCCAATATGATCAGTGCAATATTTTTTTCCTGATAAAAAATATCCAGTGCTGCCTCACCGTCTCCTGCCTCTAATACCTCATAATCTTCCCTGACTAAAAAGTCACGGACCAGCTTTCTCATTCTGCTCTCATCATCCACAACCAATATCTTTATCTTTTCCATACTTAATGCTCCATTCCTGCTATTTTTCACATTACAATTTAACAGATAATTATGAAATAAATGTGATATCTTCTATGGTTCTTCCACCATCTGTTCACGTTCATTCAAGGCAGCTTCCCGCTCATCAAGTTCCTGCTCCCATTCCGCATATTTATCGATCAGTTTATTCTCATAATTTAAAATTGTAGGGCTGTCACTCGTCGATGCAATGATAAACATGCCGATTATACTGATTGCAAGAATCACAGATATAAATAATGTAATCTCATACTTTTTGCGGTACCCATCTGCTTTTCCCTGTTTTTTCTTTTCATCTGACTGATGTTTTGCAGAAATCCTTAATTTCTTTTTGAGGCTCTCCTCTAACATCGGATGTGTCACATAGATTGGAAGGATATCCGCATTATTGATTGCAGGATTCTGGATCAGGTATTCCTGAAGTTCTTTTAGATAAGTATAACCAACGGCTGTCTCAAACAACTCCTGCTTTACCATTTTATTGTAGATTTCAAGCACCGTTTCCGGATGATGCATATCTGCGCGTTCTTCCACATAATGAATCCCATGTGCTTCCTTTTTCGCCTGCTCTGCTTCCGCTTCATCCGTAAAAACAAAACCGTTTATCTTTACTTTTTTCTTTTCGGACATGATTATTCCTCTTATTTTTCTTATTATCGTGATATGTCTTTTGTCATTCTGATTTTAATAATGTCAGAATCAAATAACGGTTCCAACATTATTTTCATTATAAAAAAATGTGAAAAGAAATGCAATGCGTATTGTATTGTAATTTCTATATAGTATAATCGGCTTATGAGATCACTTTTGGAGGGTATTTATGAACAAAAATAATTTTGCACCGCTGCCGCCTATGGGGTGGAACAGCTATGATTACTATGACACTACGGTAACAGAAGATGCCGTAAAAGCAAATGCAGACTATATGGCTGCACATTTAAAAGATTTTGGTTGGGAATATATCGTTGTCGACATCGAATGGTATGCGATCGGTGCCGGTTCCATGCGTGATCAGTTCCAGTACATTCCGTTTGCAGACGTCGCGATGGACGAATTTTCCAGATTACAGCCTGATCCGGATCGATTTCCATCTTCCGCTGACGGCACCGGATTTACCCATCTTGCAGACTATATCCACAGTCTCGGTTTAAAGTTTGGAATCCACATCATGCGAGGAATTCCCAGAACTGCCGCACATAATCACAGTAAGATCAAAGGCAGCAATGTGACTGCTGATATGGTTGCCAATCCTTCCTCCATCTGCGGATGGAACCCGGATATGTATGGAGTACGTGACACAGCGGCAGGACAGGCTTACTATAATTCCCTGATGGAACTTTACGCTTCCTGGGGTGTCGATTTTATCAAATGTGATGATATCTGCAACACCAATATTTATCCGGCAAACCCATATTCTGCACGCCACGAGATAGAAATGCTGCATAAGGCGATCACACGCTGTGGAAGACCTATCGTTTTATCCCTGTCTCCGGGTCCTGCACTGATCGAACATGCATGGCATTATGAAACTTACGCAAACATGTGGCGTATCACTGATGATTTCTGGGATAAATGGGATCTGTTAAAAGATATGTTCCACCGCTGTGAACTCTGGCAGAACCATGTTTCAAAGGGATGCTATCCGGACTGTGATATGCTGCCGCTCGGCTGGCTTGGAAAAGGCTTCGGACACGAATGGTACACTAATTTTACACCGGATGAACAGCATACCATGTTAACACTCTGGTGTCTTTTCGGCTCTCCTTTAATGCTTGGCTGTGAACTGACAAAATTAGACGATGCCACGCTTGCACTTTTGACCAACCGCGATATACTTTCCATGCTGACACCGGACTGTAAACCTCACCAGATATGTCTTGACGATGAAAAAGCCATCTGGTGCGCACATAATGCAGTTACAGGCGAACATTTTATTGCTTTCTTTAATCTCTCAGATGAAACACAGACAATCCATTGTGAGATTGAAACTCTCCGTGTCGGTGATGAATTATGCATCCATGAAAATGCCAGTCTGACAGAACTCTGGAGCAAAGAAAAAACATCCGTATCCGGCAGTGCGATCTCTGTCACCCCGCCAGCACACGGATGTCTGGTATTTCATGTAGAAAACTGATCTTTGTCTTTGATGCTGTAAAATAAGTCTCTGATAAGCCAAAAGATTTATTCTTCCGGCATCCAGACGCGCATCTGATTTTCTCCCCGGTTCGCCCATACATAATAAGGAATTGCGGTCAGCATTACGTCTGTCCGCTTTGGGCGTTCCTCGGAGTAAAGCGCATCACTGCTCTCCATCCGGTATCCCGGCAGATGGATCAGCACATTTCCCGCTAATACACCTTCTTTGCAAAGTTCCGTCTCAGCTTTGATCTCTCTTGGTATACGAAGTGCCTGAATGCACTCACCATTGTCTGCACCTTCAAAGCAGTAAACGACCGGTCCCCTCATCAACGCGACACAGCCCTCATCTTCACGCACATTCGTATTTGCATAAATTTTTCGTACCGGAAGATCAAATGTAAGTGTAACCACATCATTTTCTCCCCAGTTTCTCTTCAGATAAAGATAACCATTTTTCATAAAAGACACGGCATCTGTTTTTTCTCCGTTTACTGTCACAGCAAGTGTGTCCGGACGAATATGGGATGGGATATGAATTGCAAGTTCAAACGCCTTTTCTTTTTTTGCTTTTACCTGATAGGATACCTTTCCTTCCCACGGATAACTGCTTTCTACCGTAATCACCGCTTTATCAAAATCCGCGGTCTGTCCCAGAAACAGATGTGAATAGAGCGTCGTTTCACTCTCACTCCATGCATAAGTTCCCAGTGAAGTTACAAGACGTACCAGGTTCGGCGGACAGCATGCACATGCATACCAGCCCGGACGGGTCGGCAATACATGTTTATAACCAAAGATCGTGCCGGATGTTCCCGGATTTACCTCAAGCGGATTCACATAGAAAAACTGTTTTCCATCCAACTGGATACCGCTGATGGTTCCATTGTAAAATTCCCGTTCCATGATATCGGCATAAATTCCAAGGGGTTTTATTTCCAACATTCTCTTTGCAAAAAAGATCATTCCTATCGATGCGCAGGTCTCCGCATATGCCATATCGTTTGGCAGGTCATAATCAATCGTAAAAGCCTCGCCTTCAACCGTAGAACCGATGCCGCCGGTGATATACATTCTTTTCTTTACGATATTATCCCATAAAGTCTGGCATGCCTCATAAAGTCTCTCATCTTTATCTTCCCCGGCAAGGTCAGCCATTGCCGTATACATATAAACAGCACGGACACTGTGTCCGACTGCCTCTTTCTGCTCATAAATCGTAGCGTGCGTCTGCGTGTATCTCTGATCTAACGGTTCTAAGCTATACTGTCCCCAATGCTGCCAGCCTCTTTTTTTCTTTTCCTCATAAAAATAATCCGGATTTTTTCCTCGTTCTTCCAGAAAATACCGTGCCATCTTTTTGTATTTTTCTTTTCCGGTTGCACGGTATAGTTTCATCAGTCCGATCTCCACTTCCTGATGTCCCGGTATTCCCGGCTCTTTGTCCTCTCCAAATCTGGAAATGATATGGTCAGCAAGACGCTCCACCACATGAAGCAGTTTTTCTTTTCCGGTTGTCTGATAGTATGCGACACCAGCCTCCATCATATGTCCGGCACAGTACAGTTCATGGCACTCCTGCAAATTCTGCCAGCGGTGTTCCGGTTCTTTTACAATAAAAAAGGTATCAAGATAGCCATCCGGCTGCTGTGCCTTTTCGATGATGTCAATGATCTCATCCGCACGCGCTTCCAACTCATTGTCCGGCTTTACCGCAAGCGAATAGGCGACACCCTCTAACCATTTTGCGACGTCACTGTCCTGAAAGACCATACCGTAAAATTCTCCTTCGCTTAAACCTGCGGCAATACGAAAATTTTCAATGGCATGGCTTTTTTCCACGCCTGGCACTTCATCATTTAATACTTTCTCCTGAAACGGAATGACGGTGTCTGTCATGCGGTGCTGCATGGCAGACCAGAATGGGTCGTGGATCTTTATCTGGTTGATGTTGATTTCACGAATATTTTTTGACATGATTTCTCCTTTAGTTTGTGGCTCCCGCTTTGTGCTTTACCACCTAGCCCTTATACTCAAAATTAGGTATCTCTCCCCATCTCTCTTTAAAGTAATGCGCCGCCATTTTCGGTCTGCGCTCTCTCGTAAACAGTCCCTTTTTATTACCATCAACTCTCATGCATCCCTGCACGGTCGCAAAATCAGCAAAGTTCCAGACATGCTCCCCGATAAAGAACTTCCTCTTATCGAACTGTGCATTTTGTCTCTTATAAAATTCCACCTGAAATTCCTCCGAGAACATCTCTGGCACACACTCATGGATACCGGCTACGGCATCAGCGCCGTACTCGGTGATCATGACCGGTTTATTCTGGGATTCCCAGAAGTCGAGTTCAAGATTTAATCCATAGCAGGCAGCGTCAAGATCTCCGGACAGGTTGTACCATCCATAGTAACGGTTAATGCAGACAACATCCATGCTTCTTGTGACAATATCTTTTTCATAGTTGTTCTGACAGCAGACTAAAGTAACTGGACGGTCAGACGGGTCTGTCTCATGCGCCAGCTCATAGAGTGAATGCCAATACTCGTATGCTGACTCCGGGAAATTCTCCGTATCAGGTTCATTTCCAAGTGACCACATGACAACGCATGGATGGTTTTTGTCACGCGCGATCATGTCCTTAATGACCTGTTCATGGTGTTCACGAATAGGAAATGTCTCATAAGGATTGATTCCTGCTCCGGCACCGATCCCGACTGCCGGAACCTCGTCAATGATCACGATTCCTTCACGGTCGCACAGGCGGTACATTTCTTCCGCATATGGATAATGGCTGGTACGGAAAGAATTTGCATGCAGCCAGTGAATCAAATTGACATCTTTAACATCCAGACAGACATCCATACCCCGTCCATGAAATGCCGAATCCTCATGTTTTCCAAACCCTTTGAAATAAAACGGTTTTCCATTGATCAGAAACGAAGTCCCCTCCACGCGCACCGTACGCACGCCAAACGGCTCCTCATAATAATCATCACCGAACGTGACTGCTGCCGTATACAGATACGGTGTTCCCGGATATGGCTCCCACAGTTTTGCATCCGGTATCACGATCTCCCCGGAAGTGCCTTTTGCCTGTGCCACTTCATTTCCATTGGCATCTAAGATCTGCAGTACAACTTCCTGTCCATCTGTATCTGAAGTCTTAACCTGATAATTCACAATGCCATCTGTTCCACGGATATCTGTCACAAGCGTTACATCTTTGATATACGCCTTCGGTGTCGTATAAATTCTGACCGGACGGTTGATCCCTGCATAATTAAAGAAATCAAAATTAGGAAGATTCTGTGGTTTTCTCCAGCGTTTTGCAGCTTCAACTCCCGGCACTCCTGCATTGTCTGCTCCCATAAATGAGGTTCCCTCCTCATTTCCAACCGGAAGTGTGCTGTGATTAATGCGGTTATCCACAGCAACGACCAGTTCTGCACTCTCCCCTGCACATAATTTGTCAGTGATATCCACTTCAAATGGAAGAAATCCTCCTTTATGCTGTGTGAGCAATACCCCATTCAGATAAATTTTTGCAAAATGTGTTACTGCGTCAAAGCGAAGCACCAGTCTCTGTCCCTTGTAATAAGAAGGCACTGTAATATTTCTCCGGTAATACGCATAACCGTAATGATTCCGGTAAGCAATATCATCTTTCTGATCATTGTAAGATGCCGGAACTGCGATTGGCTCCATCTGCTCCGGCAATGTCACCGCATCCCCCGGTTCCTCCGTTGTCCCAAGTGCAAAATCCCACACTCCGTTTAAATCAATGATCCCACGAATCTTATTTTCCTGTGGATATAACATGTTACCCCTCCATTTCTGCCTTAATTAATCTCTCATACTCTGCGTCACTTAATTCCAACACCCCGCCGTGTCTTTTTTTCGTCCTGCCAAGATCATATTTTTCTTTTTCCAAAATCGTGAAATCACCCGATGACAGATCTTCCGTGATCATCGGCAGATACCCTTTTCCCTCGGCAAACTGGTCTGCGATCACACACCAGCTCCTGCCCTCCGGCAAAAGATAGCCCTCCGGGCCTTCCACGCCTTTTAATTTTTCAAAAACCGGGCAGGAGATCCGCTTAAAATCCCCGCGGAGACTGTCTGACTCCTCTAAGATCAGCCTGCTGTCGGTCTCATCCTTTGAGATCCGGTAATATTTTCCGTTACTCCTTAAAATCGTGGTATCGATCACATCCCGCTCACGTTCCATATACAAAAATGTATCCGAAAATGTGACAAAATCCTTTGTATAAGCGGCATAGATGCGGTGTTTTGCAGTCTCTTCCCCATCACATTTTACTTTGGATGCAAAAAAGACTAAAAATGCCTGTTTTTCCTCGTCAAACACAGCCTCCGGCGCCCAGACACAGCCAGCCTCACGGATGCCGACTGTATGGGCGCGCTCCTTTTCCCAGTGCACGAGGTCTTCTGATTCCCAGATGATGATATCCCTGCTGCCGCGCTCCTGCGCTGCCTGCCAGCCCTCACCCTTTTCGATTCGAAGATCGGTTGCGATCAGATAATAACGTCCATTCAGCGGATTTTTTACCGGAAACGGATCGCGCACGCCGCACTCGCCGATATGCGAATACAGTACCGGTTTTCCATCGTTTAGATCCGTCCAGTGCAGTCCGTCCCGGCTCACGGAAAAATAGATCTGCTCGCCGTCCTTCTGTTCCCCGGTAAAGTGTACAAATAAATATCCTGCCATACCCTGCTCCATTCATATTACTTGATTTTTATTTTCGTGGACACTCAGCCAATATCCGGCTCATCCTTCAACACGATCGTATCGCGGGTCTTTCCCTCCGTCTCAAATACGATGATCTCGTTTTCGCCCTTTTTCAGCAGTGGTGCCGGGATATAGAGTCTTTTCTGCGGTCCGATCTCCCAGAATCTTCCGATATTAAATCCGTTTACAAAGACACAGCCCTTTCCCCATCCCTCAAAATCCAGGAATGTATCTGCTGTCTCGTCGATATCCACCGTAAAACGATAAAATCCCGGCAGCCCTTCTTTGTATTCTTTGGAAAAGTCAACTTTTTCGATATTGTCGAGCGGCAGCGTGTACTGTTTCCAGTGGTTGTGCATATGTCCGTTGACCTGCACACACTGACCAATGCCTTTTCTCTGGTGTTCCATGCGCGGTCCGAAATTGACACGCCCCATATTTTCCATCAGGATATCAAAATCTGCTCCCCTTTCAAACGTGACATCCAGCTCTTTTTCTTTTAAAAGTTCCAGATCGTAAAGTGTTGTGACCGGTTTTTGATCCACAAAAATATTGGCACGGTCGTTTGCCTCCCACAGGCGGAGTTTTTCGAGTTTCTCCTCCGTATCTAATGTGGAATGATATAAAATATAGCCGTAATTCTGCCCCAGTTTTTCCATGCTCTGCGGAAAACTGCTCCCCACCGGAGCACTGAGGTCATCCAGCACCGAAAACAGGCTTACCTTTTCTTTTGCCTGCAGTGTTCCATATGCCTTCCTTTTGATCTCAGTCGTAAATGTGACTTCCGGTATCTCTCTGTATTTTGCAATGACGTCGCGGTATCTGCAGTATTTTTCCGTGATCTGTCCATCTTCCGTCAATAGCGCATCATAGTCATACGATGTCACATCCGGGGTCAGCTCATCATAGTAGTTCGAGCCATTCATAAATCCAAAATTCGTACCGCCCTCAAACATATAAATATTGACATGACCGAGTTCTAACATTTTGTCGAGGTCCTTGACGCTCTCCTCCAGATTGCCTGTCATATGACCGCCATTTCCCCAGTGATCGAACCAGCCTACCCAGAACTCCGTGCACATTAATGGCCCGCCGTCCGTATATTTTTTCAGGACTTCAAAACGCTCCTCTGTCTTAGATCCAAAATTTCCGGTCGGCAGCGCGCCTTCTAAATGACCTCCGTTTAAGTTTTCTTCAAACGGTCCGTCCGAAGTGACAAGCGGGACAACGACACCGCCTTTTTGCATTTTATCTTTCATTGCAAGCAGATATTCCCTGTCGTTTGCATAATATCCGTATTCATTTTCGACCTGCATCAAAATGACCGGTCCGCCGTAATTGATCTGATACGGCACGATTTTTTTCAATAATACATCATAGTAATCCTGCACATGTTTTAAAAACGGCGGATAGGAAACGCGCAGTTTCATTCCATCTTCCGCTAACAGCCATGCCGGCAGTCCGCCAAATTCCCACTCCGCACAAATGTACGGCGACGGTCTTAAGATCACATATAACCCTAAATCCTGCGCAGTTTTTATAAAACGTTCTATGTCAAGCATGCCCTCAAAGTGGAATTCCCCTTTTTTCGGTTCATGCATGTTCCACGGGATATACGTCTCCACCGTATTGCATCCCATTGCCTTTAATTTTTCAAGTCTGTCCTTCCAGTACTCCGGAACGATTCTGAAATAATGAATTGCGCCCGATATGATCTGAAACGGTTTCCCATCCAGATAAAAATTGTCTTTAATCTCAAAATTTCCCATGTCATCTCTCCTCTTTTTCCAAAATGTTCCTTTTGTATCAGTTCCTTCCTATAACAAAAGGTGTTGATCCCCTATTTCTTAGAATCAACACCTTCTGTTCAATAGCGGCACATCATGCCTTTATTGTATACCTATTTGTATAATGCATCAAACTGTTCCTGCAGTGCTGCGGTTACTTCTTCAATACCAGCCTGTTTTAATGCTGCCTGCATCTCTGCAACGATCTCCTCTGCAGTTCCCTGATATTTACCATAAGAGATCTGTTTTGTATAGTTGGTATATACTTCGTTGATGTTATCGATCTTAGACTGGATATCATCAACTTCCGGTACAAACTGTCCATACGGATAATCGATCTTTAAGGAATCATACTCGCTGTAAAGTTTGTCAATTGCATCCCAGTTTCTTGTAGCGTCCCTGATTTCAAGATCGTCGTTACGTCCCCACCACCAGTTGGTCATACCGTTGATGTTGTCTGTGTCTGAGTTGTATCCCTCCGGAGTTGTGCGGAGTCCCTCATCGTTGATCTCGTAAGATACGCCTTCAATACCATAGCAGAGTAATCTGTAGCATTCTTCGTCATTTCTTAATAAATCATATACCATCAGTGCTCTTTCCGGGTTCTTGCTTGCTGCGGAAACTGCCATTGCACCGTGTGTGATGGAAAGTGCTACCACGTTTCCGGTCTCTTCTCCGAAGTAGAAGAAGCCTGACTCTGCATCCGGGTCATCCTGGTAAATGGTATTTGCCGGAGTTGCACTGCACAGATCTGTCCAGGTCTGTGTGTGGTGCTGCTCTGCTGCAACACGACCGATACGGTAATCATCACGGTTTGAGGAAGCGGTATTGTTCAATACGTCTGTCTTCCATACGCCGATGTTATCCCATTCTTTCATTAATTTTGCATACTCGACCATCATATCTGTGTCTGTGTATGCAGGTGTTGTGATCGTGTAAAGGTCATCTTTTGTACCGCCCCATAATGCGCCTGAGCAGATACCGTCGATTGCAACAAAATTGCTGTGGGAGGTGATCCAGCCGTTTGCCATCTGAGCATACTGTGTACCGTCAGAATCCCATGGAATGATATCCGGATAAGTTTCTTTTACATATTTAAAGTAAGTTGTAAGATCTTCCCAGCTCTTGACACCATCTGTCAGTCCTGCTTCTTTTGCCCAGTCAAGACGATAGATAAATCCATGATTGGTCCACTGTGCGTAATTATCCTCCGGGATCAGATAGATCGAGCCGTTATATTTACACAGATCCCAGTGATCCTGGCTTACGCTCTCCCATGTCTTTGGTGCGTAGGTCTTTAACATATCCTCGGAAAGCTCTAAGAATGCTCCGTTCTTTGCGTTTGGCCAGGCATCGAGCCAGTCAGATGCAGTTCCGACAAGGTCGACAGAACCATCCATCTGTGCCAGTGTCAGGTTGTAGTTGGAGAGATAATCGGTCCATCCGATGTAATAAATCTCAAGTTCTGCATTTACTTTTTCGGTCAGGATCGCATTCAGTTTTTCTAACATCTCATCAAGACGCTCTGCTTTCTGTCCATCCGGTTTATCACCGGTCACCATATAAGTGATCACTACATGTTCGGATGTGTCAATGTCACCACTACTTGTCGTTCCCCCTGCTTCCGTAGTGGATGCACTGTTTTCCGATTTTGCTGCATTTCCTGTTGTGGAAGAATTGCTTCCTCCGCCACAGGCTGTGGCGCCAAGTAACATTGTACCTGCGAGTAACATTGCCCCAAGTCTCTTAAATCTTTTCTTCATACCATACCCTCCATATGATTTATTTTTGCAGCAGATCTGTCTTTCCCTAAGACAAATCTGCTTTTATTATGACTCTGCCCCATGCAGAGTGATAATCGTATCGATCAGCCTTTTACGGCTCCAACGGTAATACCGCTGATGAAATATTTCTGAACGAATGGATACAGGAAAATGATCGGTCCGGTTGCAAGGATCGCATTTGCCATCTTGATTCCCTCGGTCGGGATATCTGCTAACGATACATACTGTCCTGCAACGGAGTTTTTGAGCTGATCCATTTTATTTACAACTTCATATAATGTATACTGTAACGGTTTTACATCCACTTTCGAGCTTAAGAAAAGTGATGACTGATACCATTCATTCCAGTATCCCAGTGCAAGGAATAATCCGATCGTCGCAAGTGCCGGTTTTAACATCGGAAGGATCAGTGAAACAAAGATCTTCATATCCCCCGCGCCGTCGATCTTGCCGGACTCTGTGATCTCATGCGGGATCGCCTTCACAAAGTTTTTCATCATGATGATCAGCCACGGTGACATCATAAGCGGTAATAAAACTGCAAAATAGCTGTCCTTTAAGTGGTAAGTCTGTGTCATCAGAAGATAGTACGGTGCAAGTCCTGCGGAAAACAGGCTTGTAAAATATATGTAGAAAGAAATTCCGTTGCGGAACGGGAAATCTTTTCTCTGTAATGCGTAGCCTGTCATTGCTATGATCGTCAGTCCGATCGCTGTACCGACCACCGTCAGGATGATCGTGAGCAGATAAGATTTCCAGATACCACCGCTCTTGCAGACCATCTCATAAGCCGCCAGTGTAAACTGTTTCGGAATCAGCTGTACACCTTCTGCACGGATCACTTCTTCTGCCGTAAACGAGCTGCCAAGGATCAAAAGGAACGGGAATACACACGCAACTGCATAGATCGTGATCACTACATATCCAAATCCCCGTACAATCTTATCAGAAGCTCCAAGTTTTACTTTATTGCTGTTATTTTTCTTCATAGTCGACCTCCATAGATATTAAAACAGGGAATAATCCGGTTCAATTTTCTTAACAATATAGTTCACGACCATAACGATCACAAAACCAACGACTGACTGATACAGACCGACTGCCGACGCTGTCGAGAAGTTAAAATCTGTCATCGTAGCCCTGTAAACAAACGTCTCAATAATATCTGTCGTGTCATATAATAAGGAGTTCGTACCAATGATATTGTAGAACAATCCGAAATTACCTTTTACGATGCCGCCCAATGCAAACAGTAACAGGATGATCACGGTAGGTTTTAAACTCGGGAGCAATATGTAACGGATCCTCTGAAATGCATTTGCTCCATCGACCTTGGATGCCTCTATCATCTCTGCGTCAATTCCGCAGATGGATGCGAAATATACAACGGAGTTGTAACCTGTCTGCTGCCACAGATAAATGATAACCAGCAGTACCGGCCATACATGCGGATCGCTGTAAGGTCCCCATTTTTCAATTCCAAGTTTGGTGAGGATTTCATTTACAAATCCGGTATCATAGTTTAACAGGTTGAATACCAGCACTCCGACCAATACCTGTGAAATGAAATATGGAAGAAACATCATCGTCTGTGATACTTTCTTGAACCATTTACATCTCATTTCATTTAAAAGGATCGCTACCACGACCGCAAGTAAATTTCCAAGAAGGATAAATGCCAGATTATATAAAATTGTATTTTTCGTCAGTGATAAAATTTTTCCTGATTCCCAGAGGAACTCAAAATTCTGTAACCCTACAAATTTGCTTCCAAAAATACCATCGCGGTAATTGTATTTAACAAACGCAACATAGATTCCTGGCAATGGCATATAGTTAAATGCAAAGAAAAAAATCATTGCCGGGACACACATCAGTGTCAGTACACGGTACTTCCAGAGTTTCTGCCAGAAGTTTAGTTTTTTGCCAACCTGTTTTGCAACACCGTTCTCCTTTTTCATATATTTTCCCCTCTCCAATGTTTTCTTGAAACCGGTTTCAAAACCTTGTAAAAACAAAGCACTTATATTTTTCACAAAACTGTCTGCCATCTTCCATAAGGTGTAATATTTTTTGATCTTAAGTGTCAGAAACGCCTTTATATCTTCTTTTTTGCATGTTTCCCGCACTTATCTTACACCTTTGCTGTGTAAACCCCATCCATGCAGCCGGCTTTTACACCAGTTGTGTATTTTATAGTGCTTTTTAATTTGAAACCCTTTTCATATTGTTATATTACAATACATATTATGAGTTGTCAACAGGTTATTTTACTTTTTGTACATATTTATTTCACATTTATTTTATTTTTCCGTCATTCTAACGGATTTTACCGTTTTAACTCCGCTACGGATTCTCTGATGATCAGAGTCGGTGTCACTTTCTGTACCTCCGGCACTTCTTTTCCGGCAATCTTATCTAATGCGGTGTCAACCAAAAGCTTTCCAAATGCTTCATAATCATAGGAAATACTGCTCAGCCTTGGTATGACGGTATCTACGATAAACGTATTATCAAAACTGATGAGGGAAATATCCTCCGGGATCCTAAGTCCATGCTCTTTGATGGAACGCATCACACCCACTGCACTGTAGTCGTTGATCGCGATCACCGCCGTGGGAAGTGTCTTATTTCCCTGAAAGAGTGCCTCGAACCCCTGATAACCGCCCTCAATCGAATAATTGGAATTGATCACATAGCGCTCACGGTAGGTCAGACCGTTCTTTCGCAGCAGACTTCGGTAGCGGATGCGCTTATCGTAAGTGGATTTCATCTCCTCGACTCCGCCGATCAGTGCGATTCTTCTATGTCCTAAACCGATCAGACATTCCATGCTCTGGTTCATGCCCTCCGCCTCGTCGATCGTGACCTGGCAGCACTCACCGCCCTCCACCTTTCCTGTTGTGATGACCGGGATGGATTCAGCGACACGGTTGATCAGATCTGCGTATTCCGGCTCCGTGACAAGGCTGTCTGATTTTCCCCCGATAATGATGATCGCATCCATACGCATGTCAAACATTTTCTGGATATATTCCACCTCGAGATCCGGATTGCTTAATGTTCCGCAGATCATCGGCACATACCCGCGCGCAATGATCTCCTTCTCACAGTTTTCCACCATGGATGAATAATAAGGATTGACCAGATCTGCAGCAAGCACACCGATGACGTTCGTTTTCGTCTTGATCAGTCCCTGCGCAAGCGCGTTTGGCCTGTAATCATATTTGCGGATCACTGCTTCCACACGCGCTCTCTTTTCCTCGCTCACCCTCGCATTTTTTGTCATGACTCTCGACACTGTTGCCGGTGAAACTCCCGCTTCCTGTGCAATTTTATAAATATTTAACTCACTGCCCATCGGCCATCCCCCTTAAAAGTCATATTTGAAAACGTTTTCAAGTTAATTTTATCGGGATTTTGCAGGTTTGTCAATATAGGGTCAGATTCTTTTTTTCGTCCATTTTCGTGAGCGGAAACGGATAAAAAAGATACTTCCGCGGAACATCTCATCGAGCATGAACGCGATCCAGCATCCTGCCAGTCCCATCCCAAGGCGTATCCCAAGCAGATATGCAAACAAAATGCTGACGCCCCAGCAGGAGATCACGGCGATGACCATCGGGAAGAACACATCCCCCGCTCCCCGGAGTGAATTGTCCTCAACATGGTTGAACGCGCGCCCGATCTCCACGAAAATATCGATAAAAAAGATCACACCCGTCATCCCGATGATCTCCTCACTCTGCGTAAATAAATGCATCAACGGTCTATGGCAGAGAAAGATCAGAACCGAAAGCACGATATTTAAGCTGACCGCGATTTTTAACACCTGCTGGTTCAGCCGGTATGCCTTTTCATACTCCTTTGCACCCGTCATCCATCCCATCAGGATCGCGGTGGAAAGCCCGAGTGACATTCCGGTCACATAGACATAAAACACGATGGATGAAACATAGATCTTTGCGGTGAGCGCCGCTGTTCCAAGCACCGCCAGGATCGAAGTTGACACGATCTGTGAAAAGGAATACGACAGGGAACTGATTCCTCCCGGCAGCCCGATCTTTAAGATTCCACCCACGCAGGATAATGTCTTTAAATTTTTCGAGGCAAAATCAAGATGCAGTCCGCAATGGAACAGAAACCAGACGCCAAGCAAAAGCGCCGTCCCATGACTTGCCACGTTTGCCATTGCGATACCTTCCACGCCCTCCGGCACAATTTTCACCGGCTGGAAAATCACAACGTAATTTAACACTGCATTCACGATATTCATAAACAAAGATACTGTCACTGCAAGTTTCGGTTTTCCATAGCTGCGCAGTACCGCGGAGATGGCGGAAATAATGCCCTGCAGCACGGAAAACCCGATGCAGATGCGAAAATATATCACCGCCATCTCATACACCGATGTTTCCAACTGCATCGGACGCATGACTGCACCTGCAAAAAATGCCAGTATCGTTCCTAAGATCAGGCTGATCGCGCCTCCGCACACAATGGAGGTAAACGCTGCATCGGACGCTCTTTTTTCATCTCCCGCCCCCAGTCTGTGGCTGATAACAACCGATGCGCCACCGCTGAATACCGCATAAAACGTGTACAAAAATCCGATCACCTGGTTTGCCGCACCGACTGCTGCGACCGCATCATCCGCATAGTGCCCAAGCATCAGCGTATTGACCGTACCGGTCATATTCATCAAAAGCTGTTCAATAAACAACGGGATAAACAGTCCCTTCAGCGTCAGCGTTCCCTCTGCCGTGGTAACGCTGGTGCAGTCTGCATCAATCCATTTCCACTTCAAGATGCATTCCTCCTTTTTCTGCTATGCAGTTCTTTTGTGCTATGCTGTCTGTCTCTGAAATTTCTACACGGATCTTTCCCTTTTTTATTCTTCTCACATAGATCATGAGCCTTCCGTCCTTTGTCTTTCTCGCATTTTCCGCATATGGAGTCACATCCGACAGATCCCCGTTCTCGATCCCTGCTAACATGCCTGCCCCGCTCACAGCCATACGCAGTTTTTTATCATCCCAGACAACCTTCTGTCCGTTTTGATCCACAAGTGTGAGCGCGATCTGATAGAGATATCCGTTTTTCTGTGTCTCTTGGAAAGGAATCTCCTCCGGCTGATAGACCTCTGCTTTGATGCCAGCAGCGTTCTGCGTGGTAAGCAGTCTCTCCTGTTCTATGATATTTCCGTTTTCATCATAACCGCTTGCCTCAAGGATCCCTGCCTCCCAGAGTACCTCAAAACGATATGCACCGTCGTCGTTGTAGCCGATCTGTCTGCCAGCCTCTTTTCCATTGATAAAAACAGCTGTCTCCGGCAGATTTGAGTAACACATCACAATGACTTTTTCTCCGGCTTTATAATTCCAGTTTTCCTGACACGGAATCCACTCGGCAGACTCCTCACTCCACAGTCTTGTGGCAAGGTAAAGCTGAGGTTCTTCACACCACAACGATTTTCTGCGGTAATATCTTGCCTTTTCAAATCCGGCGCAGTCCAAAATTCCGGCTCCCGATCCATGAATCGGCCAGCCATGTGCCTCCCCTAAATAATCGATCCCTGTCCACAAAAACTGTCCGCTGATATAGTCGTTTGATTTTACCGCATCCCATGCCTCATAGCTGTGTCCGTTTTCACTCCCTAAAAACGGGATGTGTGGGAAATCTCTGTGGTCGGCTTCGTAATACTGCTCCTTATAGTTGTAGCCTGCCACATCCAGATGCTCTAATATGCCAAGTTTTGCAGACAGCTCCGGGTAGGCAAGCGCCATGGTGACCGGACGGCTCTTATCTTCACTCTTTACAATACGGGAAAGTTCTTCGGCGATCGGAAGCAGTCTTCGCATGTCCGGTTTTGCCGGATCATACTGCCGTTCTGCCGCCGGTTTATTCGCGTCGTTATTTCCAGTCATCTCCATAAAACTCGGATGACAGTACGGATCGTTCGGATAGTCGATTTCATTTCCGATGCTCCACAAAATGATGGACGGATGATTGCGGTCACGCCTTACCATGGCGCGCAGATCCTTTTCGTGCCATTCCGGGAAATCTTCAAAATAGCCCTGGTGTTTTGGCGGATAAACATTGTGTCCCGTGGACCATTTGTTTTTTGCATTTTCCCACTCGTCAAACGCCTCATCCATCACAAGAAATCCCATCGTATCGCACAGCTCATACAGTTCCGGCATATGCGGGTTGTGGCTGCACCGGATCGCATTACAGCCACATCCCTTTAATTTTGCAAGCCGTCTGTGCCATACTTCCTTTGTCACCGCGGCGCCGAGACAGCCGGCGTCATGATGCACACAGACACCTTTGATCTTCATCGGCACACCGTTTAAGAAAAATCCCCGGTCCGCGTCAAATTCTGCCACACGGATCCCGACCTTCTGTGTGTCTGCAAGATAAGATATTTTCTTTCCATCCTCATCCGTTGTCTCATACCAGGTTTCCATCCCATAGAGATCCGGGTGCTCCGGCGACCAGCACTTCGGATCACGGATGGTGCCATGCATGCTGCAGGATACCGTATTTCCTGCCGGGATCTGTACCTGTTCTTTCCACTCTGCCACAGGTGTTCCCTGCGGATCAGACAGTTTTGTGCAGACCACACATGTTTTCTGCTCCTTCGTCTGGTTGCACATCTCGTGGCGGATACTGACTGCCGCCTGCACTGCTGTAAGTCCTTTACCATCGGCCACAAGTTTCTCTGTCACAAACGTCACGCCATATTCTGCCGGATGCACCTGTTCTTCCACCACAAGAGTGACTTTCCGCGTGATCCCGCTTCCCGTGTACCATCTCGAATCCGCAATGTCCGTGTGCGTCACTTTCACACTGACCACATTTTCCTGCTCCCCAAAATGTGCGATCCCAGAGATATCATAGGAAAATCCGGTGTAACCATACGGGTGTTTTCCCTGATAATAACTGTTGACCCACACCTGGCTGTTTTTATACACACTGTCAAATACCAGACGGATCGATTTCCCCTGATATTCCTCTGGCAGATAAAAATGCAGCCGGTACCAGCCGATCCCGCCCGTGAGATATCCGGTGCCGCTGGAATATTGTTTTGAAAACGGATAAGCCACTGCCCAGTCATGCGGCAGCATGACACGCTCAAATGCACGATCGTCATATCCCTGATACCATGCCTCCTCACATTCTCCAAAATGAAACTTCCATCCCTCATTTAATAACAGTTCTGTTTTATTCATAATCATAAAAAATACCTCCATTTTTTACTACGGTCTATGTTTTCTTTTAAACACATCATAGTAAAAAACAGAGATATGATACAATGGAGAATAGTGACATATTTTGTCTTTTAGCGACTTTTCATGATTTATTTTTTGACAGGGAATCTGCGTAGGCGCGCGGTGACATCCCGACATTGCGCTTAAACACTTTGCTGAAATAATATTCATCCGGGTAGCCGACCTTCTGGCCGATCATCCCGGTATGCATCGTCGTCTGCGCGATCAGACGCTTGGCATGTTCCATGCGGACTGCCGTCAGATACTGGAAAATGGTCTGTCCTGTCACGCGCTTAAAGATGCGGTTCATGTAATCAAAATTGCCGTCAAACTCCTCCTCTAACCGCTCCCCCGAAATGTCTGCCGCATAAGACGCATTCAGCCATTCCTGTATTTTCTGGACTTTATAATAGCTTTCCGGGAACCCGCCTGCAGTCCTTTCGCGTTCCGCTGTCGCAAAACAGCGCGCGATCTCGATCAACGCCTCCTGTATCCGGCAGGCACAGAGGATCTTATGATTCTCAAACGTGCTGTAATCCTCCGCGATCGCCTGCTTGATCAGCTCATCAATGTGGATCTGGTCGGTGACTTTTTTGATATGCCAGTATTTCGGCAGCCAGATCTTGCTCTCATCATAACTTCCATAAGGCTCACACGGCTCCTTTGCCATCGCCTTTCTCCGGCGTTCAAACTGCTGCCTGGCGACTTCCTCTTCTTTTGCATCGACCAGTTCCATCTCCCCATGCATGAAATGTACATAATAATAATTGCAGGTCGTCGCCTTTGTTCCCTCATGCGTGCGATCCTTATCCAGCAGACAGACATCCCCCGGCTTTAAGATCAGAGGCTTTCCGTCCTCAAGCAGATGCATCTCCCCGTGCCGGATAAAATATAAGATCTGTTCTCCCGCCCTGCGTTTCCGGTGGACATAAGGCGGTCTTATCTCTGTCTCATCCACAAAATTTACCTTCGGGAGCATCTGCGCATTTATCCTGTAAAATTCCATCTCTTCCCCTTTACCAGTAGATCTGCCAGTCTTTCTGCAGCCTCGTCAGCGCCTCCATGTAAAAATAATCGCCCCAGCTATTGCACTCATCCACACCGCACGGATTGCAGGTATTATACGGCGAACGGTTCGAATATGTGCTGTGCAGTACGATCCCGTTGGATTTTTCAAAATCTTTTACCGCATAGTTCCGGTATACAGAACCAATAAATTTTTCCGCAAGATCCCGGTAAAATGCCGCCTCCTCATCATATAAGTATTTTGCCATCTCAAGCATTCCGCACGCTGCAATGGAGGCGGAGGAAGAATCCCTCGGCTGTGCATCACCATCCGAAAACTCCAGATCCCAGTACGGTACGAGATCTTTCGGCAGATGCTCTATATAATATTTACTGACACCACGGAAAATATATTTGTATTCCTCTCTTTTTGTATAGCGGTATGCGAGTGCCGTTCCGTAAATTCCCCACGCCTGGCCTCTCGCCCAGGCAGAACCGTCCCGGTAGCCCTGACAGGTTGCCCCGTGATCCGGATTTCCAGTTACCGGATCAAAGAAAAATGTATGCCAGGTCGAAAAGTCCGGGCGGATCACATTTTCAAGTGTGGTATGTACATGCCGGTCAGCGATCTGACGGTAACTCTCATCTCCCGTTTCCTGTGACGCCCAGTAAAGCAGCGGTACGTTGAGCAGACAGTCTATGATCAGCCTGTAATTTTCCGGCTCTCCCATAGCGCCCCACGCCTGGATAAATTCTCCCTTTTCCTGAAAACGGCTCTTTAACTGGTCTGCCGCAAGGAGCGCCGCTCTTTTTCCCGTCCCGGAACCGGTCAGCTTATAACCTGCGACACAGGATGGTGTATACAAAAATCCCATATCATGATGATCCACACAGATCTTCTGCTCGATCCGGTGCAGGAAATCCTGCATCTGGATCTCTGCCGCCTTTAACAGAACGTCCCCCCCGCCATATTCATAGGCAAGCCAGATCTCCCCCGTCCAGAATCCCGTCGTCCACTCCACGTTGTCGATTGGACGGTAAAATCCATTTTCACTGTATGCATTCTGAAATTTTGTCGTAAATTCCGGCAGAACACGCTTTACCTGCATGCAGGCAGATGCCAGCGCATCCTCGCGCTCCTCTTTTGTAATCGGCATAACGCCTTTTAAATTATTCTTTGTCTTCTCTGATAACTGCATATTCTTCCCCCATTTTCTTTTCAACAATGATTTTTTTCCCTTTCACCGGTACACAGAGCCGAAACTCCCTGATTTTCTCCGGGATGTGCGGTGTCCAGTAATATCCATCCTTCTCTGCCGCATCGATATGTACCCCCGCGATCTCCTCGATCAAAATCGGGACCGGTGCAGATGCCCAGGGGTGGCACAGGCTGGTATTCCATTTCTGGTCTTTCCCCCATGCCTCAAAACAGGTCGTTGCACCCTCGCGCAACATGTTGACCCATCCGTGTTCCCCCTCATTAACCAGCAGCTCATACACCGTATCGTACTGTCCGCGTTCTGCAAACACACGCAGTACAAAATAACTCAGCATCACGCCGCAGGAAAATCCCTTCTGTTCCATAAATGTCAGTATTTTCTGTTCATCCGCTTTGGGAAGTAAATGAAAGTACATCGCATAAACATTCGAATGCAGTGCCGCGTGGCTGCTCGTCTCGCTGTCCGCTAAAATTCCTGTCTTTTCTCGGTAAAAAGCGTTCCGGTATGCTTTTTTAATTTCTTTCGTCTGATACTGCATTTCCCTTCCACAGATCTCTGCCAGCGTATTCTGTGTCTCCATCGCCCCGATGTAGAGTGCATTGATCACATTATGGCAGCCTGGCGCCACCACAGGTCTCGTCAGTGGAAAATCATATCCATCCCGCAGATTTTCCGGCCAGTCCACAAGATTCCATTTGTCAGCGACCTGCTCTAACAGACCATCCTCCCTCGCATACTGCGAAAAATGTTTTAAAATCCCATCTGCGATTCCATAATAACGGTCCACCGTCTCTTTCTCCCCGGTAAAACGATAATACAGCAAAAGGAGCTGCGAATACAACAGTGAAAAATCTGCGATCTCCTGCATCAGGCCGCCCGGCGCAACCGCAAGCAGTCCCGGACAGACTCTCGCTGTCTGTGCGAACTGATCGATGCATTTCAACAGCATATCCGTCTTTCCAGTCAAAAGTATCTGCGCGTGCGCCGTCACAATCGCATCCCCTAAGTACTGACCTTTTTCCCTTGTCGGGCAGTCCACATAATTCTCCTGTGTTCCAAGCCGCACCGTATTTTTACAGATTCGAAAAATATTTTCCAATGTTTTCTCCTCTGTCTTTAACTCACACAGTGACTCACCCATCGGATAATGCCTTACCAGGAAACGGATATCTGACAGTTTAACGCCCCCGTCCGGCACGATCTTAACATACCGGAATCCCTTGTAATCATACGGATCAAACTCACATCTGCCATCCGCCAGCGTCCAGATTTCTCTGTAACAGCAGTTGCACCGCATGTCATAGCGCACACTGCCCGTTTCATCCAGTTCCTCCCCATAAAACAACTTCACCTGATCGCCGTCTTTCCCCTCCGCAGTGAGCAGGATCATGCCTGTGATCTCCTCGCCCGCATCCAGAAGCATCGAACCATCAGGATCTTGTCTTATCACGGACGGTGTGATCTGATGTATGTGACCGTTATGATCTGCACACTTGTGCTCTAGCTTTGCCGGTTCCAATGGCTGTACGGCATCAGAGTGCAGCTTTGTCGGTTCTAGTGGATGCTCATTACCAGCGTACAGCTTTATAGTCCCCAACTGATATTCCATGTAAGAGAGCATCTCCGTCGGCTGCTTCGTCAGCGTGTAATCTGCCCACACCGCCGGAACGGGTTTCTCCCAGCCGTCCGCATCAAACCCGGTATTTTTCCACCCATACGGGTATTTCCGGCTGTCAAAATTTTCTAAAAACTGTGTCTCGTATCCGACTGTCTCTCCCTCATAACAGTCCGTTTTCAAAAAGCAAAAAGAAACCGGTATCTCCTTTCCCTTTTCATCCCACAGCTCCGCCGCAAAGGCAAAACGCAGATCCCCGCTGTTCCACACACGGTTCACAAGTCCCTGATAATACAGATGGAGTGCCAGCACATGCTCCCCGGCAGCAAGTGTCCCCAGTTCCAAAACATTGTAATAATACTTCGTATGATATGCCGCGGCAGGTCCTTCCCCCATAAAAGCTCCATCCAGATATGCCTTATAATGGTCATCGGCTGTGATCTTACAGAAAATCTTCTGTGCACGCTCTAAAGTAAAATACCCGCGCACAAACACATGGACATTCTGAAATTCTGCCGTTTTCCTGCCTTCAACAGACGGCTGTACCTGTTCCTTATGAAACAGATTAAGAGGCACAGCATCAGCAAACTCCGGTATGGTGAGCCATCTGGCATCCCATGACTCATTTTTCTTAACTTCCTCTCCCATATTTTCCCCCATAATATATTTTCCAATAAGTAAGCAAAAACAGGGCGCCATGCGACGCCCTGCCAGATTTTTACTTATTCTTCTGACACTTCTTCAACTTCAAGTCCCAGTTCTTCCAACTGTTTTTTATCCACGATACCAGGTGCCTGTGTCATCAAACAGGATGCATCTTTTACTTTCGGGAATGCAATGACATCACGGATAGAATCTGCGTGTACCATGTGCATGACCAGACGGTCAAGTCCGTAAGCCAGTCCTGCGTGTGGCGGAACACCATACTTAAATGCATCTAACAGGAATCCGAACTGCTCATGTGCACGTTCCTTGGTGAATCCAAGCACTTCAAACATCTTCTCCTGAATATCATCCTGATGGATACGCACGGAACCACCGCCAAGCTCTGTACCGTTTAATACGATATCGTATGCTTTTGCACGCACACTGCCCGGATCAGAATCGATCTTGTCCCAGTCCTCTTCCATCGGCATGGTAAACGGATGGTGCATTGCCATAAAACGGTTTTCCTCGTCAGACCACTCTAACAGCGGGAACTCTGTTACCCATAAAAAGTTGTACTGGTTTGGATCAAGCAGATCTAATTCTTTCGCAAGTTCAAGACGAAGCGCTCCAAGCACGTTCCATACGATCTTATTTTTGTCTGCTGCAAATAATAATAAGTCTCCCGGCTCTCCCTGCATTGCAGATACAAGTGCTTTTAACTCATCCTCTGTCATGAATTTTGCAAAGGAAGATTTATAGGTGCCATCCTCGTTCACTGCAAGGTAAGCAAGTCCCTTTGCACCGTAACCTTTTGCAAATTCAACCAGTTTATCAATCTTTTTACGTGGCATGCCAGCCTGTCCTTTTGCATTGATACCACGGACAGAACCGCCATTTTCAAGTGCACCGGTAAATACGGAAAATCCGCATCCCTCTACGACTTTGGATACATCACAAAGCTCCATGCCGAAACGTGTATCCGGTTTGTCAGAACCGAAACGATCCATTGCTTCCTGCCATGGCATTCTTGGCAGTGGAAGTGTCACATCCACACCGATTGCTTCTTTAAAGATATATTTGAGCAGTCTCTCATTGACATCAAGTACATCCTCTACATCTACGAATGCAAGCTCCATATCTGCCTGTGTAAATTCAGGCTGACGGTCTGCACGCAGATCCTCATCACGGAAGCATCTTGCGATCTGGAAATAACGGTCATAGCCAGAGCACATTAAAAGCTGTTTGTAAAGCTGCGGTGACTGCGGCAGCGCATAAAAATGTCCCGGATGAACACGGCTTGGTACTAAATAATCTCTTGCACCTTCCGGTGTTGACTTACATAACATCGGAGTCTCGATCTCAAGAAATCCCTCTTTTGCCATAAAGTCACGCATCAGATAGGCTACTTTACTGCGGAGCATCAGGTTTTTCTGGATATCCGGTCTGCGCAGGTCTAAGTAACGGTATTTTAAACGGACTTCGTCTTTTGTCTGGCTGTTCTCCTCGATCTGGAATGGAGGTGTCTCTGCCTCAGATAAAATACGGATATCCGTTGCGATCACTTCGATATCACCGGTCTTTAACGCCTCGTTCACCGCTGCGGAACGTTTTTCCACTTTTCCGGTTACAGCGATCACAAACTCACTTCTTAAACGCTCTGCTTTCTCATATCCCTCTTTACCAACGCTCTCCTCGTTAAATACGAGCTGCAAGATACCGGAACGGTCTCTTAAATCGATAAAGATCAGACTTCCTAAATTTCTTCTCTTCTGTACCCATCCCATAACGGTTACAGTCTCACCGATGTTCTGATTTGAAACCTCGGTACATCTATGGCTTCTGTGTAAGCCTTTCATTGATTCTGCCATTACTGCAATCCTCTTTCCTTTTTACTTATTAAAAAACTCAATGATCTCAAAGAGATCATTCACTCTGTCAATGAACTTTATTTATTGAAAAACTCAATGATCTCAAAGAGATCATTCACTCTGTCAATGAACTTTATTTATTGAAAAACTCAATGATCTCTTTATATCCCTCGGCATCTAATTTTTCCTTCTGGAATTTTTTATTCTTATTCATACGGACAACAAGCACCTGTTTGCCTGCAGCACGTTCTTCCTGTGCTTTTCCGATGATCTCGCCAAGTTTCTCTGCCGGGCATCCCTTTTCAATCAGGTACGCAACTTTCGGGCGCTGGGTCGGCACGGTAAATCCGCTCTCCATCAGAAGAAGGATGATACGCTCAAATCCGATGGAAAATCCACATGCCGGTACATCCTGTCCGGTAAATTTGCCAACCATCTTATCGTAACGTCCACCGCCGCCGCAGGCTGCACCAAGCTCCGGCATGGAAATCTCAAAAATGGTTCCGGTATAGTAGCTCATGCCACGCACCAAAGTCGGATCAAATACCATTTTAAAGGAAGCTGCTTTTGCACCCTCCACGGTATCAATGATCTCTAAAAGATTGCTCTCAACCTCAGGATCTAAATATCCCTCCAGTGTCTTTGCAAGGTATTTGATACCATTATCTGCTTCCTCAACACCTTTAAAAAGTGCAAGATATTTCTCGATGGACTCTTTTGCATAACCCTCTTTTTCAAGTTCCTCTGCCACACCGTCAAGTCCGATCTTGTCCATTTTATCTAAAATAATAAATACGGTATCAAAATCTTCCTCTGCAAATCCACTGTATGCCGCCATCGCTTTTAAGATACGGCGCTCATTGATGCGGATCTCAAAATTCTTAAATCCGAGTTTACCGATCGTGGTTGTGGTTGCTAAGATCAGCTCGATCTCTGCAAGATTCGTCGGCTCTCCAATGATATCGATATCACACTGCATAAACTGACGGTAGCGTCCACGCTGCGGACGGTCAGCTCTCCAGACATTTCCCATCTGGATTGCCTTAAACGGAGACGGAAGATCATTTGCATTATTTGAATAAAAACGAACCAACGGAACGGTCAGATCATAACGCATACCAAAATCAACTAAATCCGCTTCTTCTTTTGCTTCAGCGACTTTCAACTTTTCGCCGCGCTTCATTACCTTAAAAATCAGTTTTTCATTTTCTCCACCCTGCTTATTGCTCAGGTTTGCAATATTTTCCATGCAAGGTGTCTCAATCGGTGTAAAACCGAAACTGCGGTAAGTCTCTTTGATGACTTGCTGCACATAATCCCGGATCTGCATCTCCTCCGGTAAAATATCTTTCATGCCGTTGACCGGCTTTTTACTTAATGCCATAAAATTTCCTCCATCTTATGCCTAATATCCTTTGCCTATTATACGTTTCACAGTTGTATACGTCAAGAACTGTCCTGTGTACAGTACAAAAAATCTTATTTTTATGTTACTTCAATGTCATTTCGTTAAGTTACAGGGTTAGCCCCTAACTGGTTGTCTAATCCAAATTTTTTCAAAAAAGTTACCAAAATTGAAGAGTTGTCAAAACAGTACCTGATGAACACCACTACTTTGAAATCCGTTTTCAAAGCAGTCTATGGAATGCCCATCGCTTCTTACATGAAAGAATACCGTATGAAGTTGGCATCGAATATGCTGTTGCAGGAAGATAAATCTATTTCGGAAATTGCCGCCGCTGTGGGATATAAAAGCCAAAGTAAATTTACATCGGCTTTCCGAGATATATTTCAGATATTACCTACTGCATATCAGAAACTGTATCGTAATTAATAATTTTGATACAAAACTGCACCCACAATATCCCTGAGTGCAGTTTTGTATCAATCAATATTCTAATGTTTCTCCATCAAGTGGAATATCAGGAACAAGTATCCTATACAAATGCACTTGCAAACGCTTGAAATTATAGGATTTAAGGAGTCTGTGAAGAAATCAAATACATGGCACTGTAAAATCAAAGTAAATATTTCGATCAACAGAACCTTTTATGACAACATCTCTTTCACACAAGTACTTCGATAATCACTTGGTGATATTTTATATCTTTCTTTAAATACTCGGTTAAACGTTCTCTGACTTTCAAATCCACTATCCAGACAAATATTTGTAATAGAATCACTCGTATTTTCCAAACGATGGCATGCATAGTTCAGCCTTGCATCGTTAAGATATTGATTAAAGTTTCTATGGAATGTCTTGGAAAAGAGTCTGGATAAAACATATTTGCTCACGCCCAGGTCTTTTGCCATCTCTTCCAACGAAAACTTCTTCTTGAAATTTGCTGATATATAGGAAACTGTCTGGTAAATAAGATCGTTGCTCCCCACACTGCTCTTTTCTACCAAATTTAATTTTCCTATGCAGCGTGCCAACACAATTTGAAGATATGCCTGTGTAACAGTAATATCCGACTGTTCTGTCTCTAAAATTGCATTTATAACCCTATATACCTCCGGTTCAACCTTTTCCGCTTTGATGATTGGGTATCCAGGAGCCATGGATTGCATGATATCTGCAAATTTGGCTATCGCAAATGGCGATGCAATCAGATAAGTCGCTTTATTTACACCGGGTGTCAGTACCTGATAGTGATGAATAACATCTGGAAATACAAAGCCTATATCTCCTTTTTCCATATGGTATAGTTCCTGTCCGACACCAAGTTCTAATGATCCACTTGTTACACAAACGATCTCCAGTGCATTATGAAGATGTGGTTCAATATGTTTTGACTTCCTATTTATTGCTATAATCTCCTCTTTTGTGTCAACATATTTTAACTGCATGAAATACTCCCCTTTGCAACATTTGTCTATATCTTCTTTCGATTTGGCAAGCAATCCTTTTACACCTATCTTATAATCAACTTGTAAATAAGGAAAGGAGGAATTGCAAATGAGCAACCTAAAAAAATATCTGAATGACCTTTTAGTATTCTACACTGAATATTTTGAGCATCCTTACCATGTATAAATACTAAAAGGACTATTTATAGAAAAAAAGCACTGTCTCATCGAGCAACGACCAGACAACGCTTTCTCCTGTCAATTCTAATTTATGTCTGATGCATCTGTTACTTCATCTGCAGCAATTCCTTTTTCTGCTTTCAGTTTTTTATTTGCATCTTCTACATTCATTCTTGAAAGTACAAACATAATCAATACATCAAAGATTAACGGAAGCCAAAGATACATGAACTGCATCATATCAAGTGCAGACTGTGGCTGAGTTGCATTTGTTCCGACATATCCACTGAACTCAAGCATCCATCCAACAACAGCGGTTCCAATACCTCCACCGATTTTTACACCAAGAGAAGTACAAGAGTACATCGTTCCGTCAATTCTCTTTCCCTGCGTAAGATAAGTGTATTCAGAGCAAGATGCGATAACTGCATTCATATCTCCCTGCCATGGTCCCTGACCTAAGGCTGCAAGAGCTGTAAATGCCATCATCAGCGGAATACTGCCCATATATCCGGCAACAACAACAAGTGCTCTACCGATGACTGCTAAGACATAACCTCTTAAGTTCAGTTTATACATACCTTTCCACTTACCAACTAATGTCGGTGTGAAAATCAGGGCAATGATCAGTGGAATATTTACTGCCCATGCAAATTGCCCAAACAAATTCTTTAGGTTACAATCGATGATGGGGTAAACGAAAAAGCAGTTTTGACATTGCAGAGAACTGCCCCTTCGTTTACACCATTTTCGATTTGACCTAATTGAACAAAGTGAGCGTCCGGGTAGCCGCAACCTATGGACTTTCAATTCTTTGTTCCTGTCCATGATTATATATGATTCTCGGTATGAAAGCTACAACATTTTATAAAAAACAGGCAAATGGGCATGACGATAAAACCTCAGAAACTGAGGCTTTTGAAAGTATTAGATGTTGCTCTTTAGCAGCGCAGTGGCATTCTCATCTGTGGCTTTCCGAGATGCCCACCACATGCCTTACACCCACAAACTTTGATGCCATAAAGATGTTCCAATATTTCAGGCATTTCCATGTCACGAAGCTTTGAAAGATACTTCTTACATCCAAGTAAATTTCTGCAAAGGGTGAGCTTCTGGCTTTTAGTACGGGAACATAGCAGTCCGTAGTGCCTGATGCGGACAAAACGCCTTGGTGGTACATGCATGAGAAACCGCCGGACAAACTCTACACCCGAAATGGTCAGTTCCTTCCACTGTCCCTCATTACGGTAATCCTTTACTAAGAATGTAACTGTATCATCATCCATACGGACGGTGCGATGATTGCTGACGGCAATGCGATGAGTATACTTACCAAGGTATTTCATTACTGTTTGAGCACCATTGAATGTCTTTTTACAATGAGGAATCCAGTCCATACCATAACAGGAATCTAAAAGCTCCTTGAACGTATAATGGTTACGAAATTTTTCTGCAGTACCATGAAATACCAGCTTATCCTCTTCCCACAGCCTCTTTAGTTCCTCCAGATATTTTCCGCGGAACACTTTGGAGATGACCCAGATGGGAAGAAAGAAATTTTCACCATTGTCCTTCCACTGGTTGTTGGAAGCCAGTCCTCCACCCAGCAGGATGGCATGAATGTGGGGATGAAAGTTCATTTCAGAACCCCATGTATGTAAAATGCAGATGTATCCCACCTTTGCGCCGAGATGTTTTGGGTCGGCGCAGTCAGTTCGCTGATTGTGGAAGAAGCTGCATGGTATAAGGCATCATAAAGAAGTCTCTGGTTGCTGTAAATGACAGGGTTTAAAATATCAGGAACCGTAAAAACCAGATGGAAATAAGGAGCATCAAGGATATCCTCTCTGCGTGCATCCATCCACATTTCTTTCGGAACAGCCTGACACATGGGGCAGCAACGGTTACGGCAGGAATTGTAATGAATCTGTACGAAGCCACAATCCTCACATACACATACATTTGCACCATAGGCACCGGTCTTGCAGTTCATGATGTTATGTGCAACCTTTGCCTGTACAGGGGAAGGTGAATATTGATCAAGGTATGCCGGATAAAAACGATGAAAAATATCCTGTACTGTGGGCTTATCCATTGGCTGTACCATCCTTTCTGTCAAAAGGACTGCGGATGCCCATAAGGGATTTGTTGCTGACATGAAGATAAACTTCTGTGAATTTCGGATCGCGGTGTCCAAGCAATACCTGAATATTCCGCTGTTCCACTCCCTGCTCCATAAGGTGGGTGGCAAAGCTGTGACGGAGGCAGTGAGGAGTAACACCGGATAACCCGGCAGCCGATGCAGAACGTCGGATAACCTGTTCCAGTGTACTTACGGTAAGATACTGCCCTGTAAACTGATTCGGAAACAGAATGCCCTTTGGTCTGCCTTTCCGGAACCAGTATTCCGTAAGAAGTGCAAGGTTTCTTTCAGACAGAATGGTATAACGGTCCATCCGGTTCTTGGTATCCCGGACATGAATCTGCATGTTTGTGCGGGAAATATCATCATAATGAAGATGAATCACTTCCGAGACACGCATTCCGGAAGAATACATTGTGGCGAACATGGCTTTATATTTCAGGTCATCCGTAGCATCAAGAAGCCGGTCAATTTCATCAGTAGAAAGTACGGTTGGGAGTTTGTGCTCTATTATCATGCGTGGAACAGTGATATCATCCCACAGAACGTGAAGTACATTCCGATAGAAAAAACGGATGGCTGAATTATAAAGGTTGAGGGTGGTCGCTTTCAGACCATCGTCCTTCTTGGCAAGAAGAAAGTCCCTGACATCCTGACAGGTAAACTCTTCCGTGTGCTTTTCCATGTAATTAAGGAAATAAGAAACATAGTTTTTGTAGCAGTTAATGGAACGCTCTTTAAGGTTACGGATTTTTCCGGCTTCCTCAAGCTGTAATAAATATTTTTCGTACATAATAATTCCTCCATGTAAAGTCAGTAATTTCGGGTATCACTGCTTACATGGAGGTGCATTGGAATAATAAAACCGCTTGCTAAAAGAACGGTTAGGTGTTAATCTTTTCATAGGCAGTGGTAATGTCGATCCTGTTTGATTGTTGGTTGTGGTGACTTAACAATACTACTATTAGGACTTGGTTTCCACTGCTTTTTTATTTAGGAAAAGAAAAACTGCGCCACAGCCTTGGCAGGCCATCGCGCAGCGATTTTGTTCAATGAGAATTTGTCCGCTCCTTTATATAAAATAATTCCATTTTTCAGAACTACTAACTATTTTTCTTATCTAAATGACATTGATTATCTAATTAACTACATTATTTTCTGTCTAAAATATCCATAAATTCGTCACCTGTAATTGTTTCCTTCTCATACAGGTACATAGCCAGTTCGTCCAGTTTTTCCCTGTTTTCAGCAAGGATTTTTCTTGCTTTTTCATGCTCTGCTTTTACGAGCTGCACGACTTTTTCATCAATTTCCTTCTGTGTATCTGCAGAACAGGAAAGAGACGTATCGCCGCCAAGATACTGGTTGGTCACGTTTTCCATTGCCACCATGTCGAATTCATCTGTCATGCCGTAGCGGGTGATCATCGCTCTTGCAATTTTTGTTGCCTGTTCGATATCATTGGAGGCTCCAGTCGTGATCTCACCAAATACGATCTCCTCTGCCGCACGTCCGCCTGTAAATGTAGCAATCTTATTCTCAAGTTCTTTTTTCGTCATCAGATATTTATCACCCTGCTCAACCTGCATAGTGTAGCCGAGTGCACCTGAGGTACGCGGGATGATCGTAATCTTCTGGACCGGAGCTGAATGACTCTGTAATGCAGCTACCAGAGCGTGTCCTATCTCATGATATGCAACAACCTTCTTCTCTTGATCTGAAAGAACCGCATTCTTCTTCTGATATCCTGCAATAACCACTTCTATACTTTCTTCGAGATCAGATTCATTTACAACGGTCCTTCCACTACGGACAGCACGTAATGCTGCTTCATTTATAATATTGGCAAGCTCCGCACCGGATGCCCCCGATGCCATACGTGCAATCGTATGCAGGTCAACATCATCAGATGCTTTTATCTTCTTTGCATGAACCTTTAAAATTGCTTCACGGCCTGCAAGATCCGGCAGTTCAACCGGCACACGTCTGTCAAAACGTCCCGGACGTGTAAGTGCCGGATCTAACGACTCCGGACGGTTCGTTGCAGCAAGAATGATGACACCATTATTTCCTTCAAATCCGTCCATCTCTGTAAGAAGCTGGTTTAAGGTCTGCTCCCTCTCATCATTTCCGCCCATTTGTCCGTCACGCTTTTTACCAATGGCATCAATTTCATCAATAAACACGATACATGGTGCCTTTTCCTTTGCCTGTCCGAAAAGATCTCGAACTTTGGAAGCTCCCATACCGACAAACATCTCAACAAATTCTGATCCGGACATTGAGAAAAATGGTACATTTGATTCACCCGCCACTGCTTTTGCAAGCATTGTTTTGCCGGTTCCCGGAGGTCCTACAAGAAGGACACCTTTTGGCATAGACGCACCTACATCGGTATACTTCTTCGGATTGTGAAGATAATCAACAATCTCTGAAAGGTTTTCTTTCGCCTCATCTTCTCCTGCAACGTCTGAAAAACGGATTCCCTCACTGGATTGCACATAAATCTTCGCATTGCTTTTTCCCATTCCAAAAGCCATCGAATTTTTTCCTCCGGCATGCTCCATCAGTTTCTTCGCCATATAATTTCCCAGTGCGATAAAAAGGATCAATGGCAAAACCCCGGTCAGCAGGAAGCTGATGATCGGTGACATCTGCTTATCGATATCTTTTGCGAATACTGCTCCACATTCATATAGCCTGTCCGTCAGGTTTGGATCGTTCATCAGACCTGTTTTATAAATATTTTTTTGATCTTTATCTGTAAAGATGATCTGATTGTCATTAACTTCTACTTCACCAATATTCTTCTTCTCGATCATGCTCATAAAAGTGCCATAATCCGTTTCCTTCACCTGATGCTCCATAAGGATTGGTGTGACAACCAGATTAAATACGATCAGCACTATTAACACAATCCCATAATAATATGCCAGTGGTTTTTTCGGTGTTTTAACTTCTTTCATGGTCTTTCCTCCTGTTGTTCTGCGTTATGCTTTCTCCGTGCATTTTCGTATTATTTATTCTGCCATCTGACTTCGCCCTTGGACAGAAGCGGATAACAGATCAGCTGATCTGAATCCAGATTTTCCGCATGCATGTCAACCGCTGTGATCTGATGATTATCATAAGTCGTATAATAATAAATACCTTTTGCTGTATTACAACAGGACGTGTATATCGTGATCTCATATTTGCCTTCTGTCACCTCACAGCATCCACGCTGCTGATCTACGGATCCTAAGATATGGAAGAACTGGCTTACACTCTCATCCTCTTCTTCACCGGAGATCGAATTTAATTTTGTAAAGGCAACTTTCACAAATCTTGACTGGCTGGAAAGATCTCCAGGTATTCCCATTCCCCCCATTCCTCTGCTATATGCATCAAGCTGTAATACTCCTGCAAAAGTACTCTCCGGCTGTTTTCTGGATACTCCGGCATAATTATTCAGTGCAAACATCTGACCCGGGAATGGTGGATTATTGGTAAGCACTCCTACCGGATTATCATATACATGCAGCCCATCCTTCATAGACTCAACAACGATACAGGAGTCTTTGTCTGCAATGATCCAGTGAAGCTGTGCTGTCGGCAGCTGTTCACTGAATGCTGTGCCTGTCAGTCTCATTGCTGCCAACTTCTCTCTCGCCTCGGCTACAGTAGCACACTGTGTAAGGATCCATGGGATGAACTCGAACTGTGCCACCTGGCTGACTTCTGTTTCATCTTCCGGCAAAGCCTCTTCATATGCCGCATTGCCGACAAAATTAAGACCTGCCATTCCAAGGCCTTTTTCATTAACAGCATCATAATAAAGCGGATAACCTCCTGCAACAAATGCCATTCCGATCAAAGCATAATGGCTTTTTATCTTCCCGGCAAACCGGAAATCAAATTCGTAATTTCTTGGCGTTATCGTGATCTGTTCCCCATAGGAAAATTCATAATCAAGCGTTCTGCCCATATAAAAATCTTTTGTTTTGTAAGTTGCTGCTGTACACATATCGAACACCTCTTCTTTCTGCTATAATAGTCCTGCAAACAATCGCATAAACAACTGTCCGAGCCGTAAATATGCACTCCGTCCTGTGCGGTACTTTTCGGTCACTTCCCTGCATTCATTCATGGTTGCTCCCAGATCATCTCTTATATCCAAAACTGTCTGACTATCCGCCATAAAACAACCATTTTCAAAGTGGTGATAAAGCAATGCCATTCAGTTAAGCATCATTTTAGTGGTTTTCTGTCATAGAAAGCCACTGTTTTTATACCTAAAAACTTTAAAAATATTACAAAAAACAGTTGACAAGTAAGCCAATATATGTTGCGCAAGCCTTGATTATAAACATATTTCAAGGAGGCTCATTATGGCTGATTTTTTCTTATCTAATTTAAAATCCACACTCGACAACTGCATCACAGAACTCGATGAAATTCACTCCATGTTCTGCCGTAATCCGGAAAGTGATTTTACTAGGAACCGCAAACTTTCTTTCCGCGAGTATATTCAGTTTATGCTCCAGATGCAGAGTAAATCCGTTTCAAATGCAGTAAACATATGCAGGGCATATCTCAAACACGATGGTAACGAAACAGAGTCCATGCTTCTCATACAAAAGTATCTGACACCTGTCAAGTACAATCGAAAATATCCTATCCACCTCCGTCCAAAGAGAAATAGGGATTTCATGTATCGGGTTGCATAAATCTCGTTACCATTATACTGCATTATAAGGCAGATAAGCAATCTGTCTTTTTGTCATAAAAAACCTTATCTAAATGACATTGAATGATTTATTTTCTATCTAAAATTTTATTAAACCGACTAAAGACTCCATAGTTTGTGTGTTTGACTTACTGTTTATATCTATCTTCTCCTAAATATTTTCTAGTCATTGCAATATAAAATTGCTTATACAGTCTCTCCCTTAAGAGTCCTGGTATTCTGGATAATATACAGAGCGACCGATATGACCATCATTATAGCGCACAAACTAATCAACAGATCTGATACCATCGGTGTAATTTGGAACCATATAATATGCACCGCTGCAGTTCCATATAATAAAAAGGTTACTATCTTTCCATGCCAGTCTGCACCATGTACTTTTCCTGTCTTTCGTATCACAAGACATCCACTGACTACCATATACAGCTCCTTACCTGCCATTATTACGATTAAAAGAAGCATATGCGGAAAACGAGTAAACAGACAGATTAACATCGCTGCCTGTGTCAGCTTATCAGCCACCGGATCAAGTATTTTTCCTAAATTACTAATCCTATGGAATCTTCTTGCGATATATCCATCAGCAAGATCCGTAAGACCAGACAGTAATAAGATTTCACCAGCTAACAGAGGATTTTTCTTTACACAATAACTCCATATAATTACCGGAATCAGACAAAGCCGAAAAAAAGAAAGAAGATTAGGAACCGTAATAATTCTATTCAAATTTTCTTCCTGATTCACTTCACTCTGCATGTACGGTCACATCACTTTCCTTTTTTTTAGACATAAACCAATAAAATATAACACAAAATGCTAAAGCAAACACAACACCAAAAACATTTTGAATCACTCTAAGACTAACCGCTCCTTGTAGTCCATAAGTCTCTGCAGCAATGGCTAAAGCACCAAATGTGTTAAATACTGCCTGCCAGCCATATTGTGCTGAAAATCCTACACCGATTCCACCAAGAATTCCTATATATGCATAGATTGACGAAGGAAGCAGAAAATATAATACTGTAAAACATATAACACCTGCAATATTTCCGACAATCCTTTTACGGACTCTGTAGTGCATATCTTCCATAAACGGCAAAATCGCGGACATGGCCGCAATACCAGCCCACATTGCACGTGGCATATTACAAAGTTCTGCAATGCAAAGAACGATCGGTACGCATAAAATCTGACATATCTGCCATTTTGTTCTGGAAGAAGTGATATCAAATTCTTGTATCAGATCTTTCAGATTTCTTTTATAAGTTCTGTTTTTATGATTTCGATAAAATACGAAGCAGGTAAGTGCTGCACCTAAAGCCATTCCGACTAATCGCATCTGATAGCTTTTTCCCGTAACATCATAACCATATAGCAGTAGATACCCAAGAACCAATGTAGATTGATTAAACATGAATGGATTATGGCATCCGAACAGAATCAACACAGCCAGTGCCGCAATATTTAACAGCATTCCCAATACCGGTGAAAACTGATTTGCTAAATGCGGACATACAGCCATAATTACAAAGAACAAAGCCAAAAGCATCGTAGATTGTCCGGTATGGATCCCCAGATCCGCATTCCGAAATACCATAAGGCATAATAAAACTACTACACCTACAATGCTGTTCTCATTTCCAAATAAGATACTGAAAATAGTAACAAATAAAAAACAAAATGCCATTGTAACAGCTATCTTTACCAAATATACCAGTATATGATATGATTTTTCTTTCACTGTTTCACTCTTTTTCAACAGATTTTTAGAACCTGCCTGATTTAACTGCAATTCCTGATAAAATGTCATGTAATTCCTCCTCTATCTGTTTTTCTTAAACTTATATGGCCTCATCTTTCTGTATTGGAAGCTCTACAACAAATCTGCATCCACCATATTCCCTGTTTTCTGCCTTGATTGTCCCGCCAGCACTATCTACGATCCGTTTCACAAGTGCAAGGCCGAGACCATTTCCTTCTGCTTTGTGAGAACCGTCTGCCTGATAAAATTTATCAAATATTCTGGTTTTCACATCATCCTCTATTCCCGGTCCTTCATCTTCCAGAGTAAACATTACAGAATCCTTTTCCTGCTTCAGAAACATCATAATTGTCCCCTTTGCAGGACTGAACTTAATCGCATTATCTAAAAGATTTATCCATATATGCATAAAAAGTCCTTCATTCCCAGTATATTTAACTTCCTCCATCTCTACCTGGAAACCAATTTCTTTTTCTGTCCATTTTGTCTCCAGGGAAAGAAATGCCTGACGGATCTGTTCATCCAGACGATATTCTGTTTTTTTCATTGGTATGTTCTGATTCTCTAACTTGGATAACAGCAAAATATTTCCAACCAATCCGGAAAGCCTTTGGGTATTAAACAGGATTTTTTCTACATATTCCTCTTGCTCCTGAGACAGTTCTTCTCCCTGAAGAAGCATTGTATACCCTTCAATGGCATTAATCGGGGTCTTAAACTCATGAGAAACATTAGATACAAAATCCATCTGCAGCACCTCTGTTGCACGAAGCTCTTTTGTCATAACGTTAAAACTTTGATAAGATTCTCCAACTTCTGCTATACGGCTGTTCGTTTCCAAATGCTGTTCAAAATCTCCCCGAGAAACTTCCTTCATTGCTTTACTAAGTCTGGTAATTGGTTCCAGTAACTTTGCATTAATAAAGGAAGTGATCAGCCCTGCAATCAATGTATTGAAAATCAAAAGCCAGCCAAGCACAGGTATGCTGCCCGGCAGATTAAAAAAATGATTCAAAAAAGCAAATAATAAAGCAGATATGACTGTTGAAAATACAAGTGCCAGCCAGATTGCACCAGTCAGACAGGATCGGATCCGCAATCCTTTTTCTTTCTTTTGTTCCATTATTTTTTCACCACCTTGTATCCAATTCCACGCATTGTTACGATTTCAAAATCAGGGTTATCTTTAAAACGATCTCTGATTCTTCCTATATGTACCTCTATCGTATGTGGGTCTGCCTCCGTCTCGTATCCCCATACTTCATCCATCAACTGTTGTTTTGTAAATGTTCTGCCTGGCGAAGCTGCAAGCTTATATAAAAGCAGGAATTCTTTTTTAGGCAAAACAAGACTTTCCTTATCAGTTGTAACCGTCATTGCATCATAATCAAACTCTGTTGAACCGATCACAATTTTGTGTTCATTCAGTATCTGTGCACGGCGAAGCAGTGCTCCGACTCTTAAAACCATTTCATTCACATTTACCGGTTTTACCATATAATCGTCACTTCCCGAAAGAAATCCCTGGCGCATATCATCAAAGGAACCTTTCGCAGTGATCATAAGCACTGGTATCTGATATCCTGCTGAACGAAGTTCTGACACCAGTTCATAGCCATCCATAACCGGCATCATAATATCAGAAATGATCAGATCAATATATTCCTTATCCAATACTTCTAATGCCTGTGCTCCATCCGATGCACTTTTGACCTGATATCCATTCTTCTCAAGCACTTTTTGGAATAGCTGGCTTAATTCTTTATCATCTTCTACAATCAATATTTGAAACACGTTTTCCTTCCTCCTTATTAAAACAGATACCTTGCCCATCCAAGCAGATGCTGTACCAAAAATATTTTTCTCTGACGTTTCTTTGTTAATTCGATTGGCTCTACATGATATGGATCACGATAGGTTCCATCTTCCAATACCTGGCGGGACACTCTTTCATATTCCATCATGCCCTCTTCCAACTGTTTATTAATATCTTTACTGCGAATTACAAGCATCTGTTCCGTATCCAGATATGCACTTCTCATGTCCATATTAAAGGAACCGATTACAGACAGATCATCGTCAATCAGAATACTTTTTCCGTGGTATGAATAACCGCCTTCATATTCCCAGATATTAATTCCTGTACTTAAGATTCTGTTTCTGTTTTTCGCATAATCGGCAGCCCCAAATGGGTTCCCATTATTCGCAACTGAATTTGTCATGATAGAAAAATCTGAAACGTTCTCTGCAATCTCCTCCCATGTATTATACATCATATCATTACAGATAATATATGGCGTGTGGATCTTCACACGATTTTTTGCATTTTTCATCAATTCTCCCAACTGATACCACACTACTGGTTCTTTGGAACCTGTGCGAATAGGATTTGACACTAATGCAATCTTTTCTGTCTCAAAAGTTTCGTCCGTGTAATCGGTATCGCAGATTCTTTCCTTATTCTCTTCAAAATATTTCTGATAGCCGTTCTGCAGCTCTAAAACTGCGTTCTTTACAGATTTTCTATTTGCCAGTTTTTTATTGTCATGAAAATAACCACTGTCTTCTTGTTCCCATATCGTTTCAAAATACTCTAACAACTGGTTAACTGAATTTTCTTTCTCAGGTTCATCGCAAACCACTAACACGTCTCTGTCATAGTTCTTATGTCCCGGAAAATCACCCAGGAAATAATTGTATGTATTTCTTCCCCCAAGAATATATCTCTTTCCATCTGCAATCAAATATTTATCATGCATTCTACCCATCATCTTCCATGGTTTCAACGGATTGGCCTTATTATACAGTTTAATTTCAACATTCTCATGGGAAGATAATCCATAGAAATACGGATTTCCTTCCATATCAATCCAGCTCTCCATTCCATCTACTAACAGACGAATATGTACACCTCTGTCTGCCGCATCATGCAGTGCTCCTAAAATCAATTTTCCACTTTCATCGGATTGAAATGCAAAAGTAGAAAGAATAATTTCCTTTTTTGCATTCTTGATCAAACGCACTCTTTGTAAAAGCGCTTCTGGATTCTTTTCTATGATTACTGCCCGTTCTGTATTTTCACTGCATTCGTTCCATGACCCATTTTTTGTTTCTTTTTTGGTTGTATTGGACACTTCCGGCTGCTTTTTATATGCAACGCAGATTCCGAGCAATTCATAAAAAGCCATACATAAAAAAATTGCCAGTATAACAAGAAGGATTTTACATATTTTATACTTTTTCATTGTACATTACCTGATTCCTTTTTATTTCATACTGATACAATACAAAGTCAATCTCAATTTAACCTCAACAAAATTTATTTTTCATAAAAAAATATGACAGGCTTCTTTTTAAAGAAACAGTCATATTTTTATTCTAATATATGAAGGAGCTTTTCTTACTCCGTTGTATTAATCACTATTTTATTTCTTCCATAAGCTGTCGGATTTTTCTCAATGTACACCGTGTAACTTCCAGGTCATCTTCTTGTATATTCGATATGATTTTTTCATAAGCTTCTATCATTTTTTCTTTCTGACAATTACTTAATTCAATTGCCTTGTTCGTCAAAACAAGGTACGTTCTTTCTTTTTTTTCATCTAATTTCCAGATAATATATCCTTTATTTTCAAGACTTTTTACCATCTTAGATGTTTCTGGAATCGATAATTTCATGTATTCTGCCACTTCTGAAAGATATACTCCTTCATGACAGTCTGATTTTTCAACACATTCCTTTATACTATAAAGGAACAAATAATCTGTTCTTTCGACAAATTCAAATATACTTTCAACATTGATGCTCTTTAAAAAAAACTCCTCTGCACTGGTTCCTGCTCCCATATTATCGTTCCTCTCTTTCTATATATTCTTTTTTGCTGACTAGACTCTTATATGCCGGGCGAATGATCTTATCTGTAGTTATCAATTCTTCCAGGCGATGTGCACTCCAACCAGCAATTCTTGCTATCGCAAATAATGGCGTGTACAATTCTCTTGGAATATTCAACATGTCATACACAAAACCACTATAGAAATCTATATTAGGACTTACTCCTTTGAATATCTGACGCTGCTTTGCAATCAACTTAGGTGCAATCTTCTCAATATTGTTATAAAGGGTCATATCTTTCTCACGTCCTTTATCCCTTGCGAGTTGTTCTACAAAGCCTTTGAACACCCTTTCTCTCGGATCTGAAATAGAATATACAGCATGTCCCATTCCATAAATAAGTCCTTTCTGATCAAACGCCTCTTTCTTCAAAATCTTACTCAGATATGATGCAATTTCCTCTTCGTCTTCATAATCTTTCACATGACTTTTAATATCATCCATCATATTCATTACCATCAGATTTGCACCGCCATGTTTTTTTCCTTTTAAGGATGACATTGCTGCTGAAATAACAGAATAAGTATCTGAACCTGAAGATGTTACTACCCGTGTAGTGAATGTAGAATTGTTACCACCACCATGTTCCATATGTAACAATAATGCTATATCCAGTACTCTTGCTTCCAGTTCTGTGAATTTTGTATCTGGTCTTAATAGGCGCAGGAAATTTTCAGCAATAGATAAATCTTTTTCAGGTCTATGAATATACATACTTTCGTTTTTTTCATAATGACAATAAGCATGGTATGCATATACTGCTAACATAGGAAATGCCGCGATCAACTGCATACTCTGCCTTAGCACATTCGGAATTTCAAGACTTTCTTTCTCCTTATCGTAAGAGCCCAATGTAAGAATACTTCGAGTCATAGAACCCATAATATCTGATGTAGGTGCTTTCATAATGACATCTCTGGTAAAGTTAGTCGGTAGTTCCATACAATCAGATAGTCCTCCCTGAAATTCCATTAACTGTGTATCAGTTGGCAATTCTCCGAATAAAAGAAGATATGCTCCTTCTTCAAAGACAAACCTTTTTCCTTTACTTCCTGTTACTAAATCTTTTATATTATAACCACGATAAGATAACTCGCCATCACATGGACTCTTTACTCCATCACGATATTCAAAAGCTTTTATATCAGAAATATTTGTAAGCCCCGTCAACACACCTTGGCCTTTTTCATCTCGTAAGCCTCTTTTTACACCATACTCTGAATACAGATTCTTACTAATGCTATCATTTTGTTCACAAAAAATTGCTTGCTGTTTCATATAATTTTCCAAATTGCTCATTTGAATCGCTCCTTTCATTCTGTTACGAACTTACATACTATACTCAGATATTCTTGTTTCCAGAGCATTCAGCATTGTCTGTTCTTTTTCTTTTTCTTATTCTTATTCATTAGCAATACAATACAATGGAAAACTCAATTTAACCTCAACAAGGTTTGTTTTTTCATCCATGCAAAATCTTCTTTGTACAACAGACTGTTAGATATAGCAAAAACGGCCTTTCAAAAACAGTTAACTTCTAAATCAACTGTTTTTTGAAAGGTCGTTTCATCAGATTCTTATAGCAATCCAGCAAATAATCTCATAAATAATTGTCCCAGTCGCAAATATGCACTTCGTCCGGTTTGATATTGGTCTGTCACATCACGACATTCTCCCATCGTTCTTATCAGATCATTTTTTATTTCCACAACTGCCTGACAATCTGCCATAAAACAGCCGTTTTCAAAATGGTGATATAAACTTCGATAATCCAGATTAATTGTTCCACAAGTTGCCATACAGTCATCTGCCACACTCATTTTTGCATGACAGAAACCAGGAGTCCACTCATAAACACGAACACCATGTTTAACTAATCCATGATAAAAAGAACGAGTTATATTATAAATGAATTTTTTATCAGGGATACCAGGTGTGATAATTCTTACGTCTACCCCTCGCTTAGCAGCCAGACATAACGCATGCGTCATTTCATCTGTTATGATTAGATATGGAGTCATAAACCAACAATATTTTTCAGCTTTATTTATCATACTGATATAAACTTCTTCTCCTACTTGCTCATTATCCATAGGGCTGTCTGCATAAGGTTGAACAAACCCAGTTTGCTGTGCCGCATAATCATATTGGAAAAGGTATTTACTAAAATCAGAATCATTAGCATCCTTATCACTTACTGCATTCCACATTTCCAAAAATGTCACCGTAAGCGACTGAACAGCATCTCCTTCTAAACGAATACCTGTATCTTTCCACTGTCCATACGGGTGTGTGTAATTAAAATATTCGTTTGCTAGATTATATCCACCTGTAAATCCGACTTTTCCATCAATAACTGTTATTTTTCTATGATCACGATTGTTCAAAAACAGATTTAAACCTGGCATAAACGGATTGAATACACGGCAATGAATTCCTATTGCCTCCATCTTTTTCACAAAATCTGTGTTAATAAAGCCTATAGAACCCATATCATCGTAGAATACTCTAACTTCCACACCTGCTTTTACTCGCTCTTCCAGAACATCTTGAATCTTATGCCATGCTTCAGCGTCTTCTATCGCATGATATTCCATAAAGATAAACTTCTGTGCTTTCTCCAAATCCTTAAGCTGTGCCTCTAATCCTTTCACTGCTTCATCAAAATACACAATATCCGTATTCTGATAGATTGGATACTGCGAATTTCTTTGTATGTAACTTGCTATATTTCCTGCTTTCGGAATTGTTTCTTTTATTCTGCTCAAACACTCCTGACTGTCCGGAAGCATTGGTAACAATTTGCTATCAATTTCTGCATATCGCTCACGCATTTTATGTGTGCCACCATTCAAACCAATCAACAAATACAGGCCTACACCCATAATTGGGAAAATTAGAATTAAGATGACCCAAGGCATTTTCATAGAGGATGTCTTATTTGATGCGTACAATCCCAAAACCAAGATCCCACTCAAAATCCTTGTAAATAAATTTATGATTTCTGCATATTCATTCAAGCGTGTTACGATAGTAATAATAAAAATCACTTCCAGAAGAATGCAGATTATGGAAAAACACAGCCGTTTTACCCCATTTTTTGTTTTTGCTTTGCCCTCTAAAGTATCTTGTTTCATATATATTCCACCTTCCTATTTGCTCAGTTTTCTCCCTAAATTTCGTGGAACATACCAATTTTGTCTTTTATTCTCTGCATTTCATTATCTGCTTCAATGATAGCTCTTGCAGAATGAAGTAATTCTTCACTTATCTCATCATAGCCAGGCATTTCTTCAATTCCTTTTTTATAGCGAAGTTGATGTTCCAATGTTGCCCAGAAATCCATACCATTGGTTCGAATCTGTAATTCTACACGCATAGGTGTTTTACCCTTAGCAAAAAATACTGGTATTTCAACAATCATATGATAGCTTCGATAACCATTCGATTTTGGATTTTTTATATAATCTTTTATTTCAATAACTTTAATATCATCCTGTTGGGTAATCAAATCTGATATCATATAAATATCGTCAATAAACGCACAAACTATTCGAACGCCTGCTACATCATTGAGATATGTCTGTATATTTTCTGTTGTAAATTCATATCCCATCTTCTGCAGTTTATCGTAAATACTATTGGGCTGCTTAATTCTTGTTTTTATAAAAGAAATAGGATTTCGATTGTTCTCAACTGAAAATTCATCATCCAAAACCTCAAGTTTAGTTTGTATCTCCCGAATAGCACAACGATACATCATCATTAAATTATAAAATTTTGTAGCATTATTTAAAAACTGTAGTGATTCCGGACTAGCCATCCTGAGTTTTTTTACTTCATCTTTTGTCATGAAACTTTCCTTTCTACCTCATCCCTGATTTCAAAACATTATTTATTTTGATAGTTGATTCGTTCTCCTTGAATTACTGGATAACAAATCATTTTATCACTATCCAGATTTTCTACATGCATATCTACTGCACTGATCTGATGGTTTTCATAAGTATTGTAATAATAAATACCTTTTGTAACATTACAACACGACGTATACAATGTGATTTCATATTTTCCATCCGCTACTTCGCAACATCCTCGTTGCTGATCCACAGATCCGAGAATGTGGAAGAATTGGCTAACGCTTTCTTCCTCTGATTCACCTGAAATTGCATTTACCTTTGTAAAAGCTACACGTACAAAGCGAGAGGAAGATGAGAGATCTCCCGGAAGACCTAATCCTCCCATACCTCTACTATATGCATCAAGAGCCAAATTTTCGCAGAAAGTATTTCTGAGCTGTTTAGGAGATAAATACATATAATTATTTAGTTGAAACATCTGCTGTGGAAATGGCGGATTATTCGTAAGCACTCCTACTGGATTGTCATAAATATGCAAACCATCTGACATAGATTCTACCGTAATTGACTCATTCTCATCAGAAATGATCCAGTGTAATTGTGCTAATGGTAATTGCTCGCTGAAAGGAGTATTAACAATATTAATTCGTTCAAGAAGCTCGCGAACTTCAACTAAAGAAGAACACTGACTTAAAATCCACGGAATAAATTCAAACTGTGCAATATTTTCCACATCTGGCTTAATCGCGGCATAAACAGCATTTCCGACAAAATTCAGTCCTGCCATTGCCACTCCTTTTTCATTCATAGCATCATAATACAAAGGATAATCTTCTGCAACATGAGCCATTCCAATAATTGCATAATGATTTTTCATATCGCCAACATGGCGAAAATTAAACGCATAATTACGTGGTGTAATTACTATCTGATCACCATAAGAGAATTCATAATCGAGGGTTCGTCCAAAGTAAAAATCTTTTGTTTTATAAGTTGCTGCTGTACACATGATCGTTTATCCTCCTAAATAGATTGAAATATGTCAATGAGTTTTTTTCTTGAACAATATTATAGCACAATTCTTTTATTTTGTTCCAACTTCATACATGATCATAACATGTAAACTTTAAACTATTTTCCTAGATTATTTCTCCATCAGTTTTTCAAACCAGGTATCCATAGCTAGGATGAATTGACCTACTGGTATATAGCCATTTCTTTGAAAGCCCTCTGAAAGGCCACCTGCACCAGCAAATATATCAATATATGAAAATGCCATTGTAATGGCCCTCCTTCAATAAAACAATTATGCCAAGTTTAATTTATCCTTTTTTCTTGATATCTATCATTTCACAAACATACGTATACTTTAAAAACTTAGTTCAGCAAGAGAATGAACTTACCGAATTATTTTTGTATTTAATGCCTGAGAGCTAAGAATAGCAGGGACAGGCAGTGTATATACACTGCCGGGCATTCGCCTCAAAAGCGGGACCCTCCCCACTTTTGGAAACGAAAGCTTGTAAAACATAAAAAGCTTTCAAATAACCGTATTATAGAGATCGATAACTGTTCACCGCTTGAAATACGGAAACTCCAGAACAATCTCACGATGATCGCAGACAACGAGGGAATCGAATTCGTTTACGGAAAAGGAAAAAGAAAACCTGCACTTCAACAGCTGCATGAGGAACTGGAACAATGCGGAAAACGACTGATGGAATATAAAGAATGCTTTGAGATCATGGGAAAAGACAGAAACAGTTATTCCAAAACAGATCTGGAAGCGACTTTTATGCGTATGAAAGAAGATCACATGCTGAACGGACAGTTAAAGCCAGCATATAATGTTCAGATCGCGGTAGAGAATTATTATATCGTACATGGATATGTAAGCAGCGACCGCACCGATTATAATACCCTGATCCCGGTCCTTGAAAAACATAAGAATGCTTTCGGGAGTATTCTGGAAGAAGTAACTGCGGACAGCGGGTACTGTAGTGAAAAAAATCTGCTTTATTTAAAACGGAATGAAATATCCAGTTATATAAAACTGCAGGATCATGAAAAGCGAAAAACACGCGCTTATTCAGAAGATATCAGTAAATATTACAACATGAGGACAGGGATCTTTGAAGATGAACAGTTCTATATCTGCCATGACGGACGTGAACTGCGGCATCTCAGGATAGAGAGCAAAGAGCAGGATGGATATACACAGACCTTTGAGGTATATGGTTGTGCAGACTGCAGCGGATGTGAACATAAAGCGCGTTGTCTGTATAAGTATGATGCGGAAAAAGATGCCGAAAAGAACAAAGTCATGAAGATCAATGAACAATGGGAGAAACTGAAAGAAAGATCGCATGCCAATATCCAGAGTGAACGCGGGATCCTGAAACGCCAGACACGTTCCATTCAGACGGAAGGACATTTTGGAGATATCAAGGAAAATGAGAACTTCCGGCGTTTTAATTACCGTTCGGCAGATAAGGTATATAAAGAATTCATGCTGTATGCTATTGGAAGAAATATAAATAAATATCATCGTTTTTATACGAAAAACTGAGAAAATTTGAAGGAAAAACTGCCTAGAAAAAAATGCGGCTGAAAAAATCCAAACAAGGATTTTTTGCGGCCAAAAACAGAAAGTATTTATCAAAATAAAAATATCCTGAACAAGTTGCAGAGCCAGAAAGCTCTGTAACTGTCAGGATATTTTTGTTTGGTGCTGTCAGCTCTAAAAAACGTTATTTACCGACAGCTCCCTGTTTTGTTTTAATGATATTTATGCATCCGTACATAATAGCTGATGCATAAGATCACAGTGGCTCCGCTCCATGCTGCAATCTCTGCAAAGAAAATACCGTCCTGTCCGATAAAATGGGGAAGGATCAGTGCAGCACTGATACGCATGACAAATTCAGCCATACCACTTACCATAGGCATTAAGGTATCTCCCATCCCCTGAAGTACAGATCTGTACACGTACAGGAAGTACAAAACCCAGAGCATGGCAGCCATAATAGAAAGGTATTTAAAAGCAATTGCCAATACCTGCTGTGTCTGCTGCGGTTCACCTGAGATGAAAAGTGAGAGAATATTTTTTCCAAATAAAAACATGGCAGCAGAAATGATCAGTGAGGTAAGCAGGGAAAGCAGCATACTGCTGCGTACGCCTTTTCTGATCCTGTCAATCTTTCCGGCTCCCAGATTCTGACCCACATAGGTAACGATGGCATATCCATAGGAAATAGCAGCCATTTCCAGCAGACCATAAAGCTTGTTTGTAGCTGTAAATCCTGCTACAAAAAGGAAACCATAGCCATTGATCACATACTGGACTACCAGACCGCCCACACCGATGATGATATTCTGAAATACAACAGGAATACCAAGCTTCATCAGGCGGGCATTCATGCCGGAGGCAGGCATAAAATCTGCTCTGGTCAGATGAACGATATCAATTCTGCGTAAAATCAGGAAACAGTAAACAGCGGAGAAGCTCTGTGCAATCACAGTTGCGATTGCTGCTCCTGCCACACCCCATCCGAAGCCTGCCACAAAAAGGATGTCCAGTGAGACATTCAGCACAGATGCGATGATCATTGCGGTCAGCGGTGTTTTACTGTTTCCCATAGCCCTTAGAGCAGAAGCAAACATATTATAGGCTGCTGTGGCGGGGATTCCACAGAAAATGATGCGCAGATATAACAGAGACATTCCGATAATATTGGAAGGTGTATGCAGCCCTGTTAATACCAGCGAAGCAAATGACTGGCTGAGAATCAATACTCCGGCTGCGATGAATGCGGTCAGCCGGTAACTGTGAGCCAGAGATTTACGCAGATTTTCGAAATCCTTTGCCCCATAATACTGGGAGAGTTGAATAGAAAATCCCTGAGTGAGTCCTGTGGATATTCCTGTGACAACCCACATCAGAAAGTCAACAGCACCCAGTGCGGCAAGAGCCTCCACACCTGCAACCTGACCAACAATCATGGTATCCACCATTGTATAAAGCTGCTGACAGATATTTCCCAGCATCAGGGGAATTGCAAAAAGAATGATCAACCGTCCCGGTGAACCGGAGGTCATATCCTGAATCTTGGTTTTCATTAGTATAAAAGTTCCTTTCCGGAGCATATTTGAAAAAGTTTAGAAATGATTATTCGAATATGCCCTGATATTTACATTGATAATTTTACATCATTAACGTGAAAAATGAAATATAATATATCATCAGAATGATATAAATTTATCAATACCTGCTATAAGCAGCATGTTGTTGAAATTATTATGCATAGCGCCTGAGAGGAGTTTTTGATTGCTATTTTTTAAAATACAGATATATAATAGAAGGCAAGTCTTTACGGAAGGAGACATGAATTATGCTGAAAAGATTCACTAAATATGTAACCCAGAGTGTTGCCGGAATGATCGGGATTTCCGTTTATGTTCTGGCAGATACTTTCCTTATATCTGTATATTCCGGTGCTGACGGACTGGCAGTTCTCAATTTGATCCTGCCGGTTTATGGACTGATCTATGCGATTGGGGCTATGATCGGGATTGGTTCCGCTACCAGGTATGCCATAAGCAGGGCAAAAGGAGAAAATACAGAACATTATTTCGTACAGTCAGTAACCTGGAGCATACTGGTTGCTGTTCCATTTATGCTGATCGGAATTTTTATTCCGGACAAAGCATTGGCTTTGCTGGGTGCAGATGCCGGACTGATCGGACTTGGACGAAACTATGTGAGAATTATTCTGATCGCAACACCATTCTTCATGTCAAATTATACATTTACTGCATTTGCCAGAAACGATGGGGCGCCTTCTATTGCAATGATCGGTTCCATCAGTGGAAGTATCTTTAACATTATATTTGATTATATATTCATGTTCCCAGTCGGTCTGGGATTTTCCGGAGCCGGACTGGCTACTGCAATCTGTCCGATCGTAACAATGAGCGTCTGTACCATACACTACAGAAGCAGCAGAAACCATGTAGGATTCCATTGGAAAAAACCGTCATTCAGACACCTGATTTCCTGCTGTCAGCTAGGAGTTTCCGCATTCGTCGGTGAACTGTCTTCCGGTGTGATCGCTATTGTATTTAACTTCCTGATCCTGGGAATTGCAGGAAATGTAGGTGTAGCAGCCTATGGAGTTGTGGCAAACCTTTCTATCGTGGCATTTGCAATCTTCAACGGTCTGGCCCAGGGAGCACAGCCTCTGATCAGTGAAAGCTACGGAAAAGGTCAGCCTACTCAGGTAAAAAAACTTCTGAAATGGAGCCTGCTCGTATGTCTTGCAGTAGAAGCATTGATCCAATTGATCATCTGGACAGCAACTGACCCGCTAATCAGCATTTTCAACAGTGAAAACAATGTTCAGTTATTGAATTATGCACATACAGGACTGCGTCTGTATTTCCTTGGATTTATAGTTGCAGGAATCAATGTTGTACTGGTGGCATATTTCTCAGCAGTAGATGAACCGAAAATCGCGATTGTGGGATCATTCCTGAGAGGAATTGTTGCTATTGTTATCTGCGCAGTTATACTTGCGAAATTATTCGGATTAAATGGAATCTGGATCTCTCTTCTTGCAGCGGAGACAGTTACGTTTCTGACGATTCTGTTTCTGGCATATAAAGACAGAAGAAAAAGAATGGGGCTGTCGGGAAATATGTAAAAAACGTTATTTACCGACAGCTCCACTATTGATTGTGATTTCCTTAATTATGATGTCATAAAACTGTTTCCCTCAAATGGACTTTCGCTTCCCTCTGCGTCATCCATAAGTATATTCATTGCAATAATATATTTTGCAGCATGTGGCTGCTGGTCTATCATCTCCTCCAGAGATTCTTCCAAATCATATTTATGATAACGAACCCAACAAGCTAAGTTACAGGATTGCTGAACAATATCACGAATCATGCTCCGCATGGTTTCTTCATATAAATGAATTGCGTCTGCATCAATCTTTTCGATATTCTCCTGTAATTGCCTGTCTGCTTCTTCTTTCCTCTGATTTAACAATTCATATTGCTCCTGATAGCGTGCTTGGTATTCCTCAGGTAATTGAATAAACGCCCATAAAACCTTTACAACATCTGGATCCAGATCTCTTTTTAATGCTGGTAGCTGAATATATTCTTTTTCCATAATAGTTTCCTCACTTAATAATCCATTTTCCAATTTTGTGTTGTGCTGATTCCAGTATAACTTCCATAAACACTCCGATCCACAGAAAGAACAGCAAGATACCACTGGCAACTGCAAGTAAAGCAAACCGCTCCCATTGTCTGTACCAGAGCAGTGTTCCAATCAGCATAAAACCCAGAATGAGATTGACAATCCCTTTGCCGATGCAGTAGATTTCAACTACGATCTTTACCAGTAAATGGGCAGTGGCTAATAATAACCACACCGGTAACAATAAAATTTTTCCTGCCATTCTTAAAACAATCATAAGTACCTCCTTCAGTTTGCGTACTGTGGCATGTCGTGATTTACCGCTGCTTTATAATAACTTCCAATCGTTGATGGTGCATTAAATAAAGCAGCCAGCAAATATTGTTTTATGTTTCTGACTTTCGTAGTATTTTTATCCATGCACTCCAGCACATACTCGATATGCGAATAATTCAGTTTCAGTAATTTTCCCTTCACAAAGCCTGCCGGATAATATTCGCCGGCGATCCGTATCATATCCTTTTCAGTTTGAACGGTCTCCAGAATCAACTGATATATTTCTTCTACCAGATCCTGCTCTCTGCTATATGTATGCAGTAAAACATCAAAATCAATATTTTTCTTTACCAGTTCAGCATAAGCATTGATTGTCTGTTCTTTTTGATCACATCGAATCCTATCGCCATCTGATTTGATATGATTCGATGTGATATTACTCTGATTATTATAATTCATATAAGTCTTATTATATAGCGGTACCGTTTTGGGAACCTCTTGCAGTCCGTTTTTGGGCACTTCTGAGGTATCTGTTTCGGCACCTCTGAGGTGCTTATTCATCACCTCAGGAGTTCCCATTTCGATACTTCTATGTACCACATCTTTTTCCTGTGAAGTTCCCATTTCATTACTTCTTTGACTACTCTGATGTGCCATAAAGCTCTTAACATATATAATGTTCGGCAATCCAAAGCCTCTCTTTTTCTTTTCAATCAGTCCGATTTTCTCCAATTCTGTGAGATAATCCATTGCTTTTTTCTTAGAGAATCCCAAGTCACTCTGTATCTCCGTGATCTGATAGATAATGTACACCTTGTTTTCTTCGTCAACTTTCCTTCATACTCAAGTACATCGCCGAAAAGTGCCGGAGTTGTTGTAATCTCCTTAACTCCTGTGACAAATACCTGAGAGATTGTTTTCATCATTGACCAGCCATGATCAATGCCGATTACTTCTAACTTGTTATTCATGTTCCTTTCACTCCTTTTCTGTATTGTCTGCATTATTGTTTTGCAAAATTTCATATAATTACCCACACCCTTTCAAGTGCTCGGTTTTGTCAGATGCAGGAATATCATCAGACCTGCCATAAAAATGTTTTTTCATTAATTCCTCATACAGTTCATCACTCTCTGCCTTAACTTTCATAAGACAGTAGAGAACCACTGTACTAATAATGATTACGAACCAAATTAACACCTTGCCCATTCGACCACTCCTCTCAAATAAAAAGAGGACCAAACCAGCTGATGGAATATTCCATCTCAAATGCTAATTTAGTCCTCACTAAATGTTTTGATATAAAATTGTACCTAATCTAAGCACACAAATTCACTCTCAGACTGATTGCGGACATCTGTGATACTGACTTGGATTTTCGGTTTTGATATAACAGCGCTTCCTTATCTACCGCTAAATTGGTATAAAAATAAGGACTAAATTAGGCATAACCCCTTGATTTTACTGGGTTTCATCTAACTTGGTCCTATTATAACTCAAACACCACGTTCCCATTTGGAAACTGACTTATCACTCTTACCCAGTTTCTCAGCAAGCTGTTTTTGAGTCATACCAAGTTTTTTTCTTTTTTCTGCAATATAGCTTCCGATTTTCACAAGGTCCATAAATACTTCCCCCTTTCAGAATTATAGTATCTATTTTGTCCCAAAAAGTACACCCCTTAATGGTAGAATCATATTATATAGGCAGAATCTCATCCAATTTCATAAAAAAATGATAAGATACTATTTCTCTGTTTTCCCATTACCCAGGTTGCATCCTATTACGCTTCCGTATCCGTTTCTACTTTCTGCACCCACTCTTTTCGCATAGCAGCAGCCAGAAAGCATTGAAGCAGTTTCATAGAAAACGCTCCACATTCACCATTTATAATCATTCTTACCGCTTCTCCATGTCTCAATTTGCGTTTATATGGTCGTTCACTGACCAATTTTTTGATGTACTTTTGATGTACTAACCCTCATTTGATGTACTATTTCAGGAAGAAAAACCCTTTTATTCTTCTGCAAAAAGTTTCTGCTTCCGCTCAATCATCTCATCAATTCTCTCGATATACTGCCCGACATCCTTGACATTCTCGCATCTTTCGATCCGATGTGTGCCATCCGGATTTGGTTCTGTCCAGACACGTTTTGTGGAAGCTCCGGCTCCGCACGCCACGATGGTCTGTTTTTCCTCCATAAGCAATCCCATATTGCGTATTATTCTATATTACGCAGTATTATTGGAATTTTTGCTTTCTGGAAAGTATTCCTAACAACGTATTATCAGGTATAATTCTTATCAAATTGATGTACAATTGATGTACTAACCCTTATTTTGATGTACTAAAGCGCCCTAAAGGACTCTTCCATACATTCTGTCTAAAATAATTTCAAATTCTCTGCAAGAGCTTCCATTGACTGCTTTTTTCTAGCTTCTGAAACCTCTGCATAAATGTTCATTGTTGTACCAATGTCAACGTGTCCCATAACTGACTGAATAACCTTCAGATTCGTTTCATGCTCACAAAACCTAGCACAAAATGTGTGTCTGAGACTGTGACAGGTAAAATGTGGTAAAAGCAATGCTTCTCTTTTGTTAAGAGCTGCTTCATGCAACTCACAATCGTTGTATGCATCAATTATTCTGCTCAACGATCTGTCTAAATCCTGTTGCAGATAGACAGTTCCAAAACAATTTAGGAATATAAAATCTGTATAGCCATCAATGTCGGACTTACAGAAAATACCATTATCATACTGGTACTGCTTAACCTCATCAAGTGCTTTTCGCACTTCACTTACCATTGGAATTTTGCGAATGCCCGCTTCTGTCTTTGGTGTGGAAACATAAATTCTTTTGTTGGTTTTATTCAACTTCCCTGCAAAATAAATAACTGCATGGTCTATTGTAATATATCCATTTTCAAAATCAACATCTTTCCATCTAAGACCGCTTAATTCTCCAACTCTGACTCCTGTTCCGATGAAAAATGTGAATATCGGCTTCCAATGGTCATAAATTGGATGACCGTCCATAAACTGCAAAAATGCTTGCTGCTGTTCTGGTGTAAGTGCATTTCTCACACCTCTTTTTGCTCCGGTCTGTTTCTTAAGCTGTCCTAAGACTTTGTGAGTTGGATTGTTTCTTATAATGCAGTCCCTTACCGCCATTTCAAACGCTGGATGTATTTCTCGCTGCAAATGTTCAATCGTTCCATAGCTCAAATTGTGTTCTTCCATTAAAACTTTATAGAAGTATAAGATATCCGAATACTTAATATCCTTTATCTTACGTCTGCCTATAGTGGGACGCACATAAGCATTATACTGATACATATATCCTGCATAGGTACGGGCAGCTAAATCTTTTCTTGTATCCATGTACTTGTCAAATATCTCATTCAAGCACTGGTTCTTAGCTGTGTGACTGTCAATTCCATCCAATCTATCTCTTATTATTTCTTCTTCCTTCTGCCGAAGTGTCACTAAATCTTTTGCATATATGTACTGTCGCTTTCCAAACTTGTCATTGTAAGCGTACTGATACATACCATTACTGCGAACAGTCTCCCCCTTTCGCAACACTCGCCCCTTACTGTCTTTTCGTGATTTTGCCATACGTCTGCTCCTTTCTTTTCAGAAAGAAGAGAACTGTACCTTAATTACGAGTTTTATACAATAAGTCAACTCCTTCTTTAATTGTTTCCGTTATAGTCTGTTGATGCTTTTCAGAATAATCCCTAAGCCGCTGGTATTCTTCGTCGGACATTCTAATCGTAACAATCTTGTCTTTGATTACATCCAACTTTGGACGTCCCATCTTAGCCATAGGTATTCTCCTTTCTTCATCTACCACTATTATACTTTTCGTAATACAATATATCAACTACTTTTTGTAATACAATCAATTTCAATCATAAAATTTAAGATACATTTCTCTCTACTTATTCTGCTGGAAGTCTAAAAGTTTCTAAATATCTGTCAAGCACCTCACAATCAACGATAACTGCTTTTCCTACCTTGCATACCGCTCCGGCTTCCTTTGCCCATTTTTCAAAAGTAGACTGGCATACATCGTAAAGTTTTGCACCATTTTTATACCTTACAAATCGCTTCTTTTCATTATAATTGTATTTCATCGTTCTGTCCTTTCTTTCACTACGCATCTTATCTGCCAATGACAACCCACAATCCCCTTGCAGGCTCTCATAGGCAGATAAAAATGCAATACAGGTGGCAGATCATTACTCTGCCCACATCGGTCTTGCACCGTCATTCAAATTGACCGGACTACAAATCTTTTTACAATCCGGAAGTATCATTATTACAGATATGCTTCATCGCCCTGTGTTACTGCCACACATTTTGTCAGATTTTTCTCGCTCCATACCTTTGCTTCAATGTAATGTTTAACACTTCTTCACGTTCACCCGAAAAAGGGCAGGTACATCTTTGCGAACCTACCTAGTATAGCTGTCAGTAATTAACTCGACTTTTTGACTGGCAACGTATCAACCACCACTTCTTCATTTGGATCAATTTCTTCAAGTTTGTACTTCCAATGATATATAACAGATTCTTCATTTACTTCATCAAAGTATTTATATATACGCTGCACAAGTTCATCCTTAGTTTTTACACGAATGCCCTTGAGCATCTGGCGAGTAAGTTTACTGAAGAAGCCCTCAACAAGATTCAACCATGAACCGTGCTTTGGAGTAAATACAAATTCAAATCTTCCTGGTACGGTTGCGAGGTATTTTCTGGTTTCCTCAGAAGAATGAACTTTAAGGTTATCCAACACCAGACGAATCTTATCTGATTTTGGATACTTGTTATCAAGTTTTTTAAGAAATTCGATATAGTCCTTACTGTTATGGGACTCTTTAACGAGTGGAATCGCCTCACCTGTTTGCAAATCTATTCCGGCAAGCAGTGAAATGGTTCCAAGACGCCTGTACTCATAATCTCGGCTTATGGTCTTATGATTATTATCCGACTGGATATCTTCTGATGTGGTGGCAATTGCCTGGATTCCAGGTTTCTCATCATAAGAGAGTACATGCACCACCTGATCATCTTCACAAAATGGAAGAAGTTGTCCTTTTTTATCGAACTGTAATGATAGCTGTTTATATACCAGAAGGACATTGTGCATCTTTTGGTCAAAATCCGGATCACGATTTTCACAGTAATAAGTTATTTTGTTAGGCTTAATATCTGCCTCTTCAAGTATTGTGCGAACCTTTGACTGACTTATAGTTGATAACCTTGTATAACCTGCATTTTCTGCAAACTTATTGATATGTTTTGTGAGAAGGGCACGTGTCCATACTTCTGCTGAATAGCCAAGATTAACCGGCTTCTGACATGCGATATTTATAATCCACGTCTTTTCGTCATCGGTTATTTCAGCATTACGACCACGACCGGGAGCATCAAACAAGGCGTTTTCGACACCGCCCTCTTTGAATTTATTCAAGCACAACATTACACTGCATCTATTGATGCCTACTTTATCAGCAATATCATTAATAGAAACACCATCAGCACGTAACAACAGTATTCTTGCTCTACACACGGTTTGTGCCTGTATTGTTCTAGCACGAGTTTGTAATTCAAGATACGAACGCTGCTCCTCTGTTAGTGTTATTGTGTTTACTTTTCTGCCCATGAATATGACCTCCCTATACAATTATATGAAGATTATATCATGGAATGCTTATTGAGTCGAGTTAATTAAAAACATTTATACTAGTGGCTCGGCATATCCTCACGTCCTGTATGCAAAAATATTCAGTTGTCAAGGTACAACGCTGCATCATTTCCAATCAATAAATAGAAAGGGAATTTTCTGATTGGATGCTATGCAACTTCAAACGCCAATATTTTTGTAATCAGCTTGGTTTCCAATCTGCGACGCAGAGTTTCATCAATGCAGTAATGCACCTGTCCACTTTCGTCATATAACTTTCTGGTAGACAATTTGATTATGTATCCCTCATAGTGCTTTAACACTGCATTGATGGCACTTACATCGCCCTCTGATGCTGCCTTTATAATATGGAAAGGCAACAAATTTTCCTCATTTCTGCTTTTATACATCTTTTTCATCTGCTATTCCTTCCATGATCTTCTTCAAAATTTCAAGTGAGCGTGTCCTGTGTTCATGAATGGTACTGCGAACCAAATTCATTTCTCTTGCAATATCCGCATCGCTCATTTCCATAAAATATGAAAGTAAAATGACATTCCTTTTTCTTTCTGTAAGTTCCTTCAAAGCTTCAACAATCAGGGTATTTTTTACTTCAATGTCATAGCCATGCACTTCAAAATGATGATATTCTGTTCCATACTCATCCATAGTAAATAACTTGCTCAACTCCTTTTCCGACAGTTCAGAGAATGTAACTTCGTGTTTCCTGCGATAGTCCATGTGTTTGTAATAATTTACAGCTTCGCCTTTTAATGCCATCTGGCATAACCGGTCAAATTGGTGCCGGATAGTCATTTCATCCTTAGAAGAAGGTTGCCCCATACGAGTTCACCTCCTCCCGTTCCGAATGCTAAGACTTTTGCCCTTTTTCCCTTCCGGTGTATCTCCCAAATGAAACCAGTAAGATGTTCGGGTGGATTGAAAAATTTTTAGAAAAATTTTTCTGTATATAAAAAACGCCCTTATGGGCACATACCCACAGGACGCTGTTTATAGCTGATATTAAATTTTCTCCACATTCTACGAGTGTATATAATGCACTTTCAATTGTAGAATTTGCCGCATTACTTAAAATGCGACCTATTTACCTGTCCTTCCACGTAATGTGCAAGACGATATTCCCCAGATACAAAAATATCCTTTCAATGTTTCAGAATACATAGCTCTCCCAAACACATTCAAAGGATAAAAAACATGAGAAAAAACCTTTGAATACTGCGTTTTTTTATATGCAATATCCAAAGTTTCTCATTTTATTCAAGTGTATTATACCCCTCTGATATAGTGCGTTATTAGTTCATTTTCTTTTTAAATGGTGAACTATACACTATATACGGAGGTGCATGATATGGCTAAATCTAAGAAAATTGATAAAGACATGGGTTTTCGCCTGAAGAAAGCCAGATTAGACCAGAAGCTGACTTATGATGAGTTATCCGAAAAATCCGGTGTTTCATCAAGATATATCAAAGAGATCGAAAATCATGGTAATGTTCCAAGCCTCGAAAAACTTGGTCAGCTCATTCGTGCTTTACACATCTCTGCTGATCCGTTCTTTTATCCGGCAGCTCCAACTGATAATCTGGATTACCAAAGACTGCTGGTCTATCTTTCAGAATGTACAAGCGATCAGATAACCACCATTCTTGCACTGGTAGAAGCCTATCTTCGTACATATAAAACCCATGAAACAGAATAGCAGAAAGATTTCGATTTTTTCTTGATTATTTCTATATTATTCTGGATAAAAACAGGGCGGTCAGCTCTCCATAGCCTTCCACCCTGTTATCTTATCTTTTCATAGAAGTAAGCAATTCTTTTACCTTACTTCTTTCCTTTAAAATTCCCAATCCATCAAATATCTGTATCACATCAATCATACCCTGATAATACGCTCTCTGCTGTTCTTCAAAATGAGCATGATCCACAATATCCATATAGTCCTCCAAGAACTGTTGGTGTTCTGCCGAAACCTCTGTCAATAGCTTCTCGTATTCCCGGTTTACCTTTTTTAACTCCTTATCTGCCTTTTCCGATTCTTTCGTCTGAACAGAATATTCACGCTCCCCGGCTTCACTCCGAAGCTCCTCAAATACCTCTGCTATTGTTTCAAATACTTCGTTCATTCTCGTATCCACCTTTCCCTATCAATAAGTATTGCATTTTGCAGTCAGTATTATCAATCCCCAACCATTTTCAACAATTTTATTTTTCTATACCTCATCTTTAGAAGTATATTATCAAAAATATTCCGTAAAATCAATCACATAGCACTTCATCTTTAGAAAGTTGGTATTTGAATGAAGATTTACTGGAATAAAGAAAGCAATTCAAAAAATCTGATTGGTCAGCGTGTAAAGGAATTACGCACTGAAAAACATATGTCACAAAAAGCCCTTGCTGAACAGCTCCAACTTGCCGGATATGAATTCAGCGACCTTACGGTGCTTCGCATCGAACAAGGAACCCGCTTTGTTCCAGATTATGAAGTTGTTGCTCTGGCAGAATTTTTTCATGTATCATGTGAATATCTTTTGGGCATCAAAAACGAAAAATAAGCAGTGATCTGTATCATCATCACAGACCACTGCTTAAATTTTTGTTAAAACGATACCCAACTCCCCATACTGTCTGGATGTAAATCGGCTTACTTGGATTATCCTCTATCTTTCCTCGTAAGTTACGGATGTGGCTCATGACAATATTATGATCGCCAAAATAAGGTTCTTTCCAAACACTATCATATATTTGTTCTTTGCTAAATACTTTACCCATATTCTGTGCCAATAAAAGCAATATTTCAAATTCCGTATAGGTCAATTCAATCTCATTATTTTCACGAACTACAATTCTCTTCTGTTCATCAACACAAAGTCCATCGAAATAAAGTTGTCCGCTTTGAACATTTCCGTGATGCAAAATCTCTACCTCTTTATTCATACAGGATAAAATGCGATTGATAATATGTTCTTCATCATCCTTAAACGATAAAATCAACACCTTCCCAAAGAAATCACCTCCCATCATACTTAAAATAAGAACTGTTAATACCCTTAATTTCTCTAAATAAAAATCTGGTATTTATATAACTATCATTTTATCGTAAAATTATAATTTTTTTATTTTTTTCAAGAGTTCAAAATCTGTTTTACAACAAAATGTAGCCCCATACCGTTCTACGGTTTCAACAAGTCTGCGATCATCATCACCCGACATAAGAAGGAACGGTATTCCATTTTTTTCATGATATAGTCTTTCAAGCAATTCAATCCCTGTTCCATCCTTCATATTGAAATCGGAACAAATTGCATGAATCAGGACAACATCAAGTGTTTTCAATGCTTCTTCCACCCCCGTAGCTTCGTACACTTGAAAATCCCGTTGCAACAAGGACGATAGTATCTTTAAAAAGCTGTATCATCATCTACAAGCAATAATCTCTTCATACTTCCCCTCCTCTACCCTATCTTAATCTGAATGCTTCCACCAACCTATCTGCGCCTCCTTTGATATTGTCCGATAAAATATCAAGTCCAGAACAGGCTACGCAGGACAATACAATTAAAGTTATAAATATAGCTGCAAATAATTTTCTTATCGAAAGCATAATACCATTCCTATTGAACAAATCCGATAAACAAGGCAAGGGCAACAATACCTCCCATGAGCAACACCCAAAAACTACTAATGGTTGTCGAAATAATATTTATTACATTTCTGCTATCACGATTTTTGACACAAATAACCGAAATTATCAATCCTACAAAAATACAAAAGATATTGACCCCCACCCATGCAGAACGTACACCATCTGTCAATGTAATATGGAGCAAAACAGGGATAAATGTTACCAATGGCAGAAGGCTTATAATCAATGCTACCACACTCAATTTTTGAAATTTCTTTTGATTCATAATAGTTTGTCACCTCATTTCCTTTTTTCCAAAGCGTGTTATTGCTACCCAAAATGCAAATACAAAAATCACAATGGCACATGGCAAAAATGGAAATAACTGAAATCCATTGCCTATGCCTATTGTCGTAAAATCATGCAAAGAACAAGAAACCAAATAGCCACTGTAACAATAAGGATATGCTATCCAAAGCGGAGTATTTGCTACTAACACACCGGGAATAACAAGGAACATATTTAATCCAACGGATAACAGTGGCTTATCGAAAAGTACAGTAATCGCCCACATAGTCGTTACGCTCGGAAGCATAGTCAAAAACAGCCCACAACACCATTTCAATAGATACATAATCGGAAGTGTTTCTGTAATCCCTGTGCCACTGGTTGCAAGCAATCCTGCTATAACAAATACTGCAAGAAATACAACCATTTCCATAAACAGATAAAATAACAACACACAAAATTTTGCAGCAGAAAGCGCATATCTGCTAACAGGTAGTGCCAGCATCTTCATTATCCCATTATTTCCTGTTTCCCGTCCTGCAATCATCACGCAAATGACAATCATGCTAAACGGAAGCAGATAATACGAATAGACCAATGCACTTTGAATAAACATAGCCGCCCATGCGTTTGTATATTCCGGGGTAAAGTAACTATGAAGATTTGCCACGCCAGACGCAACTACAAGCAGCGGGGCAATAAAAATCAATGGAATGATCTTACTACGCTTTACTTTTATAAATTCAATTTTAAGCAGTTCCCAAAAGCTCATTTCTATACACCTCCTTATTCATAGCGTAGATTTTTAGCTGCCCACAATCCCGCACATAGAAACAGGATTGTTTCAATCAAGGATACAATTACAACCGCAATATTTGGCTGTGCGCTCATAGCAACAGCAGGTTTTAACATAACCACAAAAGGATGTATCATAAAAAGCGTAATATTTGACGAAGCCAATGCCATACCACTTAAAAATCCCGCTACTCCAATTCCAAGTGGCACCCACATATTTTCAAATCGCGACGATACCAAAAGCATAAAGGACAATACAGGCATTGACGTAAGAAATGAATAACCCGCAAAAGATATCAGGGTATGGGCTTCAAACGTGCCTTGCGGTAAATCTGTCACACCGATTTTTGCAAGTGCCAAATTTTGAAAGCAAACAGCAATCAACAACAGAACTGTTAAAATCAGAAATTTGCACAGGTACATGGTAGGAACGTTCATAGGCAGCATATACATCTTTTTTACTGCACTTCCCTTAAATTCCATGTTATAAATAATACATGTTGCGACTATGAGACCGAACATATTTAAGACCATAATCATGCCGTAAAGCTGCGTAAGAAGAACATCCATAGGCGCTAAAGGCAAATTTAATAATGTGTCCTTTCGGACAATGAAATTTATAAAAGCATAGGCTGCACCCGCGATACCCACTGCAATCATCAGAGGGATAACGCCTGTCCTTTTGCTTTTCCGAAGTTCGATTACAAGTGTTCTCATAGTTTTGCCCTCTGCTTCCTGCTTGTATTGTCTTTCTCAATCATAGACAGAAACATATCTTCCAAATTATCAGTAGCAAAACCAGATTGTAAGGCATACTGCCGTAGTTCATCCAAACTGCCCTCAAATAACAACCGCCCATGATTGAGTATCCCAATGTCATCTGCCATCAGCTCGATTTCAGATAGCATATGAGAAGAAATAAGTACTGTACAATCGTAAAGGTCAGGTAGGGACTCAATCAAATTTCGGATTTCGTGTATGCCGGACGGATCAAGTCCATTTGTCGGCTCATCCAAAATCAAAATAGGCGGTCTACCAATCAACGCCCCGGCAAGCCCTAACCGCTGCTTCATGCCAAGTGAATATTTCTTTGCAAGACGATCACCAAACTCTGAAAGACCAACCAATTCCAATGCGTCTTCAACTGCACTTTGGGGTAGTCCTAAAATGCGACGGATAATATCGAGGTTTTCCTTACCTGTCAGATTTGCATAGAAAGATGGTGACTCAATAAATGAGCCTATTTCTTTCAAAATGGAAATGCGGTCAGCTGGAAATTGTTTCCCGTCAATTGTAAAGTCTCCTTTCGTGGGAGCAGTCAGTCCTAAAAGCATTTTCATAGTGGTTGATTTTCCTGCTCCATTCGGACCAAGAAAGCCGTAAATACTTCCTTTCCGAATATGAAGTGAAACATCATTAACAGCGACAAAAGATTTGTATTTTTTTGTCAACTGTTCTGTTGTAATAATATAGTTCATAGCAACATCTCCTTTCATGAGTTTATGATACTGCGCCAACCTTGCGGCAACATTCTCTCCACCTTACATCTACCTTACATTTTGCAGGACACTCAAAAATTCATTTTTAGTATGGTATAATGTAAATGTGAAAGGAGGTTTCACCATGAATAATGATGATTACTTGTTGAACAAGCATTTACTACTCGTTGATGATGAGCAAGAACTTTTAGATATGGTCTTATCAATCCTAAATGAATACGGATTTCATAATATAACGACTGCCAAGAGTATGAAAGATGCCATAGCAGCATCCCAAAAATTCCGTCCAGAATTAGCAATTCTTGACGTTATGCTTCCAGACGGGAATGGATTTGATTTAATGGAGCAGTTAAAACGATATGGTGATTATCCTATTTTGTTTCTTACTGCCCGCGGTGAAGATGATGATAAATTTAAGGGGTTTGGGTTAGGTGCTGATGATTACATAGTAAAGCCATTTCTTCCAAAAGAACTATTGTTTCGAATCATGGCAATCTTAAGAAGAAGCTATAAGAGTGAAAACCCTATTGTGAAACTGAAAAACAGTCAGATTGATTTTTCATGTGCCGAAGTAATAAAAAATAACGAACATATTCCTCTGACAGCAAAGGAGCATGATCTACTTTCTGCCCTGTACAGAAATGCCGGACGTATTATAACGATTGACGCATTATGTGAAGCTGCATGGGGCGATAATCCTTTTGGATATGAAAATTCTTTAATGGCGCATATACGCCGTATCAGAGAAAAAATAGAACTAAATCCCTCACAGCCTGTTTCGTTGGTAACAATCAGGGGATTAGGCTACAAGTTGATTGTGGAGGACAAGTAACATGAAAAGCGTACCAAAACTTATACGGCGTTTTGTAGGTATTTTGCTGCTAAGTTCTATACTTATAGTGTTAATAAATTTTATTGCGTTTGTTGTACTTATGGCAAGCTACATTCCCGATAAAGATGCGTCTCCCTACAATATAGCCAGAGAAACAGGAAAAGCGTTACAATCGTCCACAGGTGGAAATTATGTTTTATCAGAAAATATGTCTGCTAAATTGACAGATTGTGGAGCATGGGCGATTTTGGTTGATAATAATACATTGAAAGTCACATGGAAAACCGAAAATGTTCCTTCTACTATTCCGAATGATTATACTTTGTCCGATATAGCTAATTTGAGTGTGGGATATCTTGACGGTTATCCAACCTACACAGGTGAAAATGAATACGGTGTTGTCGTCCTCGGATTTCCAAAAGACAGCTTTTGGAAACATACACAACCAAGTTGGGATTACAGCCTACTTTCAAATTTTCCGCAAATTGTTCTAAATGTGTTATTTATCAATATCATGCTTATCCTTGCAATTTATTTAATAGCTAATATGAAGCTCTTAAAATCAGTTAAGCCGATTACAAAGGGAATACAAGGTTTATCCATTGGAGAGAATGTCCACATTCCAGAAACAGGTGTGCTTTCAGAAATATCCGTTAATATCAATCACACCTCCGATATTTTGCAGGAGCAAAAAAAGCAGTTAAGAAAAAAGGAAACTGCAAGAGCAAATTGGATAGCGGGTGTTTCCCACGATATTCGGACACCACTGTCAATGGTTATGGGATATGCTGGACAATTAGGAAATTCCCCAAGTCTTTCGGAAACAGAGCGTAAAAAAGCTACTGTAATTGTAAAGCAAAGTGAGCGAATGAAGAATTTGATTAACGACCTTAATCTTGCTTCAAAGCTCGAATATAATATGCAACCAATTATGAAAAAAGAGGAAAATGCTGTTGCCGTTGTTCGTCAAGTCGTTGTAGATTTTATGAATATGGATATTGATGATAGATTTCCAATTAAATGGAAAACTGATGATAAACTGACCGTTTGCAACATTAACGCAGATAAGGATTTATTAAAACGGGCAATCTCAAATCTTATTCAGAACAGCATAACTCATAACGAAAACGGATGTGCGATTTATGTATCAGTTTCCACATATAATAACAAATGTATCATCTGTGTTGAAGATAACGGTATCGGAGTTTCCGATGAACAAATAGAAAAGCTCAATCACACACCGCATTATATGGTCTGTGATACAAACACTACCGAACAACGACATGGTTTAGGACTGCTGATTGTGAAGCAGATTATGGATGGTCATAGTGGAACTGTTATAATAGATCACAGTGAATATTATGGCGGTTTCAAAACAGAGCTTACTATCCCACTATAAAGTGTATTTGAAAGTGAGCAGTAATCTGTAAACATATTTTTATTCCCTTATATTTTCAAAATAACAAAGCATCCGGCACACCCTCCTGGAGTGCCAAAAACAACCTTAGCAAGCACTGCCTGTGTCATGACACAGGCGAAATTTCCCGCACTTTCCTATCGTCTGTGCAGTTGAATTTCCATAGGGAAGTATCCCTAACCCTCTTTTATTTTTCTCCGGTTTTCCACCGGAATACCTTGACCTTTTCTGCCACTTTTGCTATAATCTGCTTGGGTGGTTACGCTCAAAATTGAATAAAACTTGAAACGAACTGTTGTAAAAATCGAACATTTTACAGCAGTTTTTTTGTACCCAAAATCAGAAAGGAAGTGGCAGAAATGGCAAAGCGAAACCGCACCAATCCGGTGCAATTTTATCTCAATGACGAAGAACAATATATCCTTGACAGAAAGTTTAAGCTGTCCGGCATGAAAAGCAAATCCGCTTTTTTACGCAAGCTCATTTTGTACGGATATGTCTATGATGTGGATTACAGTTACCTGCGAAATTACAATACGGAACTGGGACGTATCAGCTCCAGTTTAAACCAGATTGCGAAGCGTATAAACAGCACCGGGCATATCTATCAGGAAGATATGGACGAAGTGAAGGAGTTGATGAACGAGGTATGGCGTACACAAAAATCCATGCTATCAAAGCAACCGTTGATAAAGCCATAGAATATATCTGTAACCCGGACAAAACCGATGAACAAATCTATGTTTCGTCTTATGCGTGTGCGCCCGAAACTGCGGCAATTGACTTTAAATATACGCTTGACCATTGCAGGGAAAACAGTCCCAACAAAGCCTACCATCTGATACAGGCTTTTGCTCCGGGCGAAGTCGGTTATGAGGAAGCGCACCACATCGGAAAAGAGTTTGCAGACAAGGTTTTAGAGGGAAAATATTCGTATGTTGTCACCACGCATATTGATAAGGTGCATATACACAACCATATCATCTTTTGTGCGGCTGACAACATTGAATATAACAAATACCATGACTGCACACAGACCTACCACCGCATCCGCCACCTGAGTGATGAGCTGTGCAAAGAACACAATCTTTCTGTCATCATTCCCGGCGGTGAACGTGGCAAAAAATACAAGGAATGGCAGTCTGATCAGAATGGTTCGACCTGGAAAACGCAACTCAGACGGGACATCAATTTCTGTATCAAGGCGGCTTCCACTTATGAAGAATTTCTGCTTTTAATGAGAGCCAAAGGATATGAAATCAAAGGGGAAACTTTTGGAGAAGAAGCTGTGAAATATATCTCTTTCCGACCTCTGGACAAGGAGCGTTTTGTTCGTGGCAGTACTAGGTCTTTAGGGAAAGAATACACAAAGGAACGTATCCGGGAACTCATTGAAAAGAAGCGGGAACGAAAAGTAGTTATCCCGAAAAAGGACTACTCCACCCGCAGGCTCATTGACACCTCGGACGAGAAATTCCAGAACAGTCCCGGACTGCAACAGTGGGCGGCAATTGAGAATCTGAAAATCGCCGCACAAAGCTATAATGAAGCTGGTTCTCTCTCCGATCTGGAGCATAAGATTACTGTAAAAACGGAAGCGGGCAAGTCTGCCAAACAGAGCGTTGTGGAACTGGAACACCGCATGAAAGACCTTGCGGAAATCATCAAATATGCCGAGCAGTACAAGGACAACCGCTCCTATCATATTGCTTACAAGAAAGCCAAGAACCCGGACGCTTATTTCCGCAGATACGAGAGCCAGATCATCCTCTATGGCGGTGCAAGACGGGTGCTTGAACAGGCAGGCATCAAGCTAAAAGGATTGAATGTGAATAAGCTGCGAGCCGAGTATCAGGCATTGGAAACACGGAAAAAAGAACTGACCGCAACCTACAAGAGCTGTGAAAAAGAGGTGCGGGATTTGAAGCGGAAACAGGAAAATCTTAATCGGTATCTCGGACGGGACGTGCAGGTGGAACACGATACGGATCAGATAAAAAAAGAGAAAAAACATGAATTGTAATTTTTCATTTTTTCTTGACATAGAACCAAAATGATGATACAAAAACCGGGGAACGGGCGGCATGAGCACAAGCCTCCCGTTCCCCATTCCCTGGCTTGCGCTTCCTGCCCCTACCACAAAAGGACAGCCCCTTGTATCGGGTACTGTATCAAGAAGTTGCCAAAAACTAATTCACCCAAAAAACAATAAAACCGCCAAAAATACTTTTAATGTTACGAAAACAGTATTTTTCTTAACTTTTCAATGGCTTTGTCAATATACTCAAATGCGGCTTCTGGGGAGTCATAACCATAGTATTCATATTTTTCCACTACATCGCCAATACTTTGCCCTTCAAGCACATTACCTAAAAAATAATCAATATCTGCTTTCACTTTGGGGTCTTTATTTGACGAAGCATAACGATAACCTAAAGCAAAATTTATAGGACTTTGCCAATCATAGCGAGTTAAATTATCATTTGCTTTCACGCCAAATTCAGTATAGTCACATTCAAGATAATGACGAAGAATATGCTCTAATTTGTTAGCATACTCCAGAACTTTATTTTGATTATCCATAATATTACCTCTTTTCTATTACTTTTTAATGTTTTCAAGGTACATTTTTCATTTTAAATCTTGTATGTTCAAAAATCAAGGAGGAAACCTATATGCGTTTGCCCTGCAACAGAAAGATTTCCAAGTTGTTTTAACCTTAAAAATAAGTTATAATGAGGATGTGGTCAGATACTCCTTGTAGATGACTATATCCTACAAAAAGGAGGAAACCTGTGAACACAGAATTAAAAAATGCAATAGCATCAACGGATAAAGATGCCCAATATGATGCCAGTGCCAAGCGTTTACTGGGACAGAAACACATACTGGCACATATCTTAGTAAAAACAGTCCCTGAATTTATGGGAATGAACCCAAAAGACATTGTTCCGCTGATCGAGGGCGAGCCTTGTATTAGTACCGTTCCGGTTGAGCCGGGACTTACCAATACTGTCACCGAAAACAGCGGAGAACGCTTAATCGGTCTGAATGGGGAAAACGCAGAAATCAACGAGGGACTGATACGATTTGACATTATCTTTTATGTCCGTATGCCATCAAAAAGTGGCATAAAAGGCGAATTATCGCAGATAATCGTAAATGTGGAAGCACAGAAATCAGAACCGACGGAATATGATATTTTAAACCGGGCAATCTTTTATGTCAGCAGGATGATATCCTCACAAAAAGGGCGGGATTTTGAAAATTCAAACTATAATGACATACGCCGTGTCTATTCGATCTGGGTATGTATGAATATGGACAAAAACAGCATGAGCCATATCCACCTCACCAAAGATGATATTATAGATACTTATCACTGGAAAGGAAATCTCGACCTGTTAAATATCGTCATGCTAGGTCTTACAAAAGAGCTTCCGGAACACGATGAAATGTATGAGCTGCACCGTCTGTTAGGGGCATTATTATCCAAAGAACTGACGATAAATGAAAAGCTGACAATCATCGGTGATGAATACAATATTCCTGTTGAGGAAAATTTTAGAAGGGATGTGAACATTATGTGCAATTTAAGTCAGGGGATCAGAGAAGATGGCATTGCTGAGGGCGAAGCTAGAATTATTCTTAATATGCACAAGAATGGGCTTACGGCAGAACAGATTGCCACATATACAGGCACAAGTGTAGACGATGTAATTGCTATTATTGAAACGGATAAAAAAGCTGTGCTTGTTTAAGATTATTTCTTTTCAAAAATAATTTACGATAGAAGTACCAGGGAGTGAATTTCAGGGAGCATCCCAAAGTTTGTGTAAACCTCCAAACTGATGTAAGATAAAATTACTCAGTTTGGAGGTTATTTTTATGGCAAGAAGACAAGACAGCCCACAAAAAGCAGCAATGAGAGAAATGATGCGTGATTATCTGAAAAATAATGATATCAGCATCAAAGACGGCACCGATGTAAACAGCATCATGCGTGACATGATGTCTGTTCTTCTGGAAGGTGCTTTGGATGAAGAACTGGATGAAGAATTAGGCTATTCCAAGTATGATTATCGAAACAAAGAAACGGATAACAGCCGAAATGGACATTCCCGTAAAACTATGCACACAAGCTATGGAGATATGGATGTAGCTATTCCAAGAGATCGTAATGGTGAGTATGAGCCTCAGTTGATCAAAAAGTATCAGAATGCTGTGACTCAGGACATGGAAGAAAAAATCCTTTCCATGTATGCCAAAGGAATGACTACCGGTGATATTGAGTCTCATATGCGGGAACTGTATGATATTGATATTTCTGACAGCACTATCAGTCGTATTACAGATAAAATCCTGCCAATCGTAAAAGAATGGCAGGAACGTCCATTGGAAGAAGTGTACGCCGTCGTATTTATGGATGCTATCCACTATCATGTCCGAAGTGAAGGACGCATTGTAAAACGTGCAGTCTACATTGCTCTTGGCATCGATATGAACGGAAAAAAGGACGTTCTTGGTATGTATGTTGGAGAAAACGAAAGCGCCAAGTTCTGGCTCTCCATCATGAATGGACTAAAGAACCGCGGAGTTGAAGATATCCTGATAGCATGTGTGGATGGACTAAATGGATTTCCACAGGCAATTGAAGCTGTTTATCCAAAAACAGAAATCCAGCAGTGTATTATTCATCAGATCCGTAATTCAACGAAGTTTGTTTCCTACAAAGACATCAAAAAGCTGATGGCTGATCTGAAGCTTGTATATGCTGCGCCAACGGAAGAAACAGCATTAAATGAATTAGAATTATTCAAAGATAAATGGGATTCCAAGTATCCAAAGATTTATAAATCATGGCATGACAACTGGGCTACATTATCCACTTATTTCAAGTACCCGGAGGCAGTAAGGCGCCTGATTTATACCACCAATGCGATTGAAGGATTCAACCGTCAGCTGCGGAAAGTAACCAAAAGCAAGACCGTTTTCCCGTCGGATGACAGCCTTTTAAAAATGCTGTATCTTGCGACTATGGATATCACTAAGAAATGGACAGGACACAGGCAGGACTGGGGGCAGATCCACTCCCAGCTTGAAATCTATTTTGAAGAGCG
>NZ_QRHS01000079.1:0-625 GCF_003470905.1 Roseburia sp. AM23-20 | reverse complement strand
CCAGCATTGGTAAAGCTTGTCATCTTTAATGCATCAACACTAAGTGCTGTTGCACTCATATCATCGATGCTGACGGTAATCTTCTGTCCACATAAAGAACCAACCTGAAGATTCTTTGTTGTGTACTTTCCGTCTAACAGGTTCATTGTATTGAACTGTGTTGTGGAACGGATTCTGCTGATCTCAGATGCTAACTGATCAACCTCTTTCTGGATAGCTGTACGATCAGCTGTGGTATTGGTATCGTTTGCAGCCTGTGTTGCCAGCTCATTCATACGCTGTAAGATAGAGTGAGTCTCAGATAATGCACCCTCAGCAACCTGAATTAAGGAAACACCATCCTGAGCATTGTCAGAAGCTTTATTTAATCCACGGATCTGGCTTCTCATCTTCTCAGAAATTGTTAATCCTGCTGCATCATCTGCTGCACGGTTGATTTTGTAACCGGAAGATAACTTCTCTGAAGATTTTGCCTGTGCGCTAGTTGTGATTCCTAACATTCTGTTCGCATTTGCTGCGGTCATATTGTGCTGTACTACCATAATTCATTTCCTCCTTGAATTTACTGCGGCTTCCATGCCGCATGTCATTTTACCGTGCTTCCCATTCCAGCCGTACGCTCTGG
>NZ_QRHS01000078.1:0-661 GCF_003470905.1 Roseburia sp. AM23-20 | reverse complement strand
CCCTGATGGGCGGCATGTTTTTTTTAAAGGCAAGGTACAGATGATTACGTACTTACGAACAGAGGAAAGTGTTATTGGAATTGATGGGTGTAATATAAAGCCTGCACGGTGTGAGTGTTAGGCTTTTTTTGTTGTATCAAAGATTAAAGTGGTGAGGAAATATGTTGAGGATAGGTATTTGTGATGACATAAGAGAAGAGGTTGAAAAACAGGAAAAACAGGTACGGCAAATTACATATCAGATAGGAATCCGGGCAGACATCAGAAAATGTTATTCAGGTATGAATCTTTTGATGGAAATAGAACTGAGCGGACAATTCGATATTATCCTGCTGGATATTGAACTTGGTGGGATGAATGGCATTGAGACGGCACGCCAGATCAGGGAGAGCGATGTAAATTGTAATATTATTTTCATCACGTCCTTTGAACAATACAGTAAGGAAGCAATCAGCGTACACCCCTTTGCATTTGTTGATAAACCTATTACATATGCACAAATGGAAAAGCTTATCAGTGATGTTTACGAAAAATTACAGATTGATGATAAATTTGCCTTTAAATCTAACAAAGCATACTGCAATATTAGTCTGAATAAAATTATCCTATATTATTCACGGCACAGCCGTGAAAGTGGCTGAAAACCACATAGTTTCTATAT
>NZ_QRHS01000077.1:0-786 GCF_003470905.1 Roseburia sp. AM23-20 | reverse complement strand
TTGTTCAGCGGATATCCGGAAAAGGTGGAAATCAAAGAAGAAAGAGGATACAGGATTGCAGACATACAGGCTGTGTCAGGAACAATTCTTTTAGATCAGAAAAAAAGTAACCGGGTATTTCAGAAAAAAGTACAGACTTATATGGGGATTGCCGGTATCGTAACAGCAGATACCGAGCACAGTGCCTGCATACTGCCAGGGAGCGACATGCGGACCGGAGGGACGCTGATACAGTATCAGGAAACGGACTGGAGATTTCTGAAAAGAATGGCGTCCCAGCTTGGGCTTTCATTAGTGCCGGATACCAGCTATTATTATCCCCGCTTTTACCTTGGATTGCCGGAAGGTGAAAAAAGGGAATTGGGAGAAATCATTGCCTGTGATCTCTGTTTTGATGGGAGATATTATGCAGTCAGTGGAAAATGCCTTGTTGATAGGGAAGATTTCATTTGTTATGATGTTGTTACGAGGACAAGCCTGTCGCTGGGGGACAGAGTAACATATGAAGGAAGGGAGCTGCTTGTTTCTCGGAAAAAAACAGAACTGGCAGGAGGGGAGGTCATCTTTACATACCGCCTTGCGGGAAACAGTTATACATGGGTTCCATGGGAGGATAACCCGGACTATACGGGAATGTCATTTGTCGGATCCATTGTCGGAACGCAGGGAGAGCAGGTAGAAGTAGCATTTGACATTGACAAGACTGCGGCGGGCGGGAACCGTTATGGATTTGCCCCGGCGACGGGAAACCTGATGTACTGTATGCCGCAGAAGGGAACAAAAACA
>NZ_QRHS01000076.1:0-873 GCF_003470905.1 Roseburia sp. AM23-20 | reverse complement strand
GGATAACTGGGATTTCAAACAGTCTCCTATGTGCGCGGTGTATAAGCCGACCGGACAGATGGTTATGTTTGTGGGAGCGGATAAACCTATCAGTTTAAAATCGTTTAATGTTCCATTTGGATATGTAAAAATGCTGATTCATGAAGAATGTGACGAAATGGCAGGCGTGGAGCAGATGGATAATATCGAAGATACATTTCTCAGATCTGATACGCCAGCGTTGGATATCAAGATATTCAACCCACCCAAAAGTAAGAATAATTTCATGAATCAATATGTGGAAGAGTGTAAAACAAAGCCACAGACAAGGATCTGCCACAGTTATTATTACAACGTGCCGGTGAAGTGGCTCGGTAAACGATTTTTCGAGCGCGCGGAGTGGTTCAAGGTGCATAAGCCGCTATATTACCGCAATAACTATATGGGCGAAGTGACCGGTACCGGCGGCGGCATCTTCGATAATGTGGAAGAGCGGACCATCACGGATGCAGAAATTGAAAATATGCCATTTTTTTATCATGGGCTGGACTTTGGATTTGAGCATCCACAGACATTTCAAAAAGCATGGTATGACGAGGATATGGACACATTGTACTGTGTGGATGAGGTGTACGCCAAGAAATGTAAAAATAGCACATTTGCTAGGAAAATCAAAAAATATATTACCGAGGAAATTATATGCGACTCAGCGCGGCCAGATGCCATTGCAGAGCTGCAGGACTGGGGATTTAATGCGATTGGTGCCAAAAAGCGTTGGGGTTCTGGTAAGGGAAGAGATTACTGTTGGGAATGGTTACAGCAGACCGCCAAGATCGTGGTTGATCCGGAACGATGCCCGCACCTTGCGCATGAGTTGACAACATTGGAGCATGA
>NZ_QRHS01000075.1:0-875 GCF_003470905.1 Roseburia sp. AM23-20 | reverse complement strand
ATTTGGGGATTCATGGTACAGTTATCAGTTCAGATACTGTTCCGTGAATAATTCAGGATGAATTTTGACTTCATATTTTTTCACCCCTTTCTAAATCACTTTTCCAATTTTTCATATTTTTTTCAACATATTTATGTATCTCGTACTCTGTTCTTTTTTCAAAAAACTCATCTACACGTCTTACATATTCAACATATTTCCTTGAATAATTGCAATCCAGCATATGACTTATATTCTCTGAAAATTTGTCTGCATAAAAACGAATACCAAATTCTGATAATTCTATCTGCACAAGACCTTTAGATACCAAAAAAGATAGTGCGTTACGAACCATCAAATTTCTCACAAGAAGTTCAGATGAATGATTTGGATTACTTGGATGCAAACATAATTTATCAGAATATATATCATCTATATGAACTGAAAAATAGTCATATATAGTCAATGTTTCCGCCCGCATCTTTTTTTGTGTACAAACCAATATTAATAAAATTCGACATCCTATTTCTTGTTTTGAATTATATATCTTGTATGATAATTAGGAAGTTAATTATCACATATTTCCTTTCTTTTAATATCGTGGTTCAATACAATTCAGATACTATGGACTTTTGATTTGTTTTCTGTAGCTTGACTACTCAACTGGAGTGTATTGCCACTACCTTTATCTGAATTGTTTATTAGCTGGATGTTGCCGGAGTGTTTTTCACTCAGAGTACTTATTTCTATCAAGTCTACGATGATAATCGTTGGTGGACATCATGGTATCAGACTTTAGGAAAGGGAGGTACAACCTCATGAAAATTTACGTAGGCATGGGAGCATCCCAAAGTTTGTGTAAACCTCCAAACTGATGTAAGATAAAATTACTCAGT
>NZ_QRHS01000074.1:0-883 GCF_003470905.1 Roseburia sp. AM23-20 | reverse complement strand
TGTCACTTTTTAATTAAAGTGGCAGATATACTAAATTTCAATGATACAGTATACTAGAAGGATGGTGGTACAAAAAGGCAATTGAAGCTCTTTGTTCAGACTCACCTATATATATTACACAAAGCCAGGTTAGATCATTTATTGTATCTGTAAGTCAAGAATATTCGGATGATAATTTACCGATAGATATTTTTGATATTGACGATTTGCAAGAAAGTAATTTGAGTGCCAGTGAAAAAATTTTTTGTGAGCAACTTAAACTGATTTGTATTGGAAATCATCGTATGCAAACTGCATTAAGGGATTATTATCGTGCCTTTAATCAGAGGGCAAATTGGGTTAGGAATGATTTGTTATATGTCAATGAGTTGGAAAAATATGAGCAACGTTTGATAGATGAATGGGAACATGCTTTTGCAGCTATGGAAGATGATTTGTCCGAATGTATTGGTGTTACAGAAGAAGAAAAGATAAAAGAAGGACGTAGGCTTTTTTCTGACATTGAAAAGAAAGATATTCGAATTCGACCAAAATGTCAAGAAGCGTTTGTAATGAGAGGGAGTTATCATATGTTGGCTAATCAGCTCAAAGTGGGGTGGCATATAGATTTTTATGACAGGCTTAAGCAGTTGCTAAATATGTAAAAGGAGGCGATATAAGTGAAAAAGTGGAGTATGCGTACACATGAGGTCGCGTTTCTTCTTAATCCAGCTTTTTGTGGAAGAATATTATATTCAACAATTAGAACTTATAATGAAAAGACCAATCGGGCGTTTCCTTTCCCGTTGATATATTTGGTTTTGCCGCTTGTATTACATAAAGAAACTAGTATACTGTATCATTGATATTTAATTAATTTTATGGTCTGACAAACCGTTTCATG
>NZ_QRHS01000073.1:0-904 GCF_003470905.1 Roseburia sp. AM23-20 | reverse complement strand
TGTGAACTTCCTGAAAAATTAACTCTCGATGGCTTCTAGGTTTAATTCTGGGAGTCATCGGTGCCAAGGAAGTCCATGATTTCCTCAAATGAACGATTGCTATGCTCGATAGCCTGAAGCAACTCTTTATTACGTAGCTCATCACGTTTTTTCATCAGCTGATTGAGCTGCTCGAGTTCTGCTTCATACCTGTCCTTGGCTTTGGAAACAACCAGCTTCTGCTGTTCAATCCTGTCATCGATACTGATTTTTCTACATGCCATTACTATGCCTCCTTCGCATTGCAGGTCCTAAGATCTTCATTAATGTCAACAGCCTGTTTCCCAACGTTTATCTCGGATAAGCCGAATGCTTTCAGAATCGACTTCTGCGTTGCAGTTACCGCATAATCCCGATAGTATTTGCCATCAGTTTGTCGCACAATTTCGATTTTCTCAAGTTCACGGATAGCCGCAGGCACTGTCATGTAATTCTCTTTTTGATGGGTTTTCAGCATCTGTTCCTTGAGCAGGAAGTGGATCCTGTTCCTGATAATTAGTGCTACAAACTCTATGAAGATCTTTGCGTGCAGTGCCTCATTGCTCTGGCAGCGCATTGTCCTGTTTCCAAGGAAGGTTTTATCTTCCCGGAACAGTTTTTCGGATGCATCCCGGCTTTTATAAAGATCAAGGGCATCCGCTGCATCCATCTTTTCAGATGTGATAATAACAAAGTAACCACACAGGGCTATCTCTTCATTAATGACCTGGTAACGTTCACGACCATACATGAACTTTTCATCATCCTGGCCTTCATGATAAATGACCAGATCAAAATATCTGCGGAACTCATTGTCAAGATTCAGTTTCATACCCTGATGCTCACGCAGGAACAGTGACATTCGGTCGATCTTTTCTTCTATATT
>NZ_QRHS01000072.1:426-916 GCF_003470905.1 Roseburia sp. AM23-20 | reverse complement strand
GGATAACTGGGATTTCAAACAGTCTCCTATGTGCGCGGTGTATAAGCCGACCGGACAGACGGTTATGTTCGTGGGAGCGGATAAGCCTATCAGTTTGAAGTCGTTTAACGTGCCTTTTGGATATGTAAAGATGTTAATTCATGAAGAGTGTGACGAGATGGCAGGCGTGGAGCAGATGGATAACATCGAGGATACCTTCCTCCGATCAGATACGCCAGCATTAGATATTAAGATATTTAATCCGCCAAAATCCAAGAACAATTTCATGAATGAGTATGTGGAAGAGTGCCGGAATAAGCCACAGACAAGGATCTGCCACAGTTATTATTACAACGTGCCGGTGAAGTGGCTCGGTAAACGATTCTTCGAACGTGCTGAGTGGTTCAAGGTGCATAAGCCGCTATATTACCGCAATAACTATATGGGCGAAGTAACCGGTACCGGCGGCGGTATCTTTGATAATGTGGAAGAGCGGACCATCACGGATGCA
>NZ_QRHS01000072.1:0-416 GCF_003470905.1 Roseburia sp. AM23-20 | reverse complement strand
GATAATGTGGAAGAGCGGACCATCACGGATGCAGAAATTGAAAATATGCCATTTTTTTATCATGGTCTGGACTTTGGATTTGAGCATCCACAGACATTTCAAAAAGCATGGTATGACGAGGATATGGACACATTGTATTGTGTGGATGAGGTGTACGCCAAGAAATGTAAAAATAGCACATTTGCTAGGAAAATCAAAAAATATATTACAGAGGAAATTATATGCGACTCAGCGCGACCGGATGCCATTGCAGAGTTGCAGGACTGGGGATTTAATGCGATTGGTGCCAAAAAGCGTTGGGGTTCTGGTAAGGGAAGGGATTATTGCTGGGAATGGCTGCAGCAGACCACAAAGATTGTGGTTGATCCGGAACGATGCCCGCACCTTGCGCATGAGTTGACAACATTGGAGCATGA
>NZ_QRHS01000071.1:0-924 GCF_003470905.1 Roseburia sp. AM23-20 | reverse complement strand
TCCATTTCTTTTGTATAATTTTTCTCTGTATCCATCAGGACTTCATTATATTTGTCGAGGTATTCCCTCCAATTTTCATCTTTCCGGCTGTATGCACCGTGAAGGTTCCCGAATGCCTCCCTTATGGCATCGGTCTTTTCCTGTTCTTTATTTTCCGTAACCTTGAAACTGATTTTATAATAATCATGCGGAGAAACTTCTTCCCCATTTTTGTTTTCTATTTTGATACAATATTTATTGGTATTTGTATCCCAGTTCGGGATGGTCAGTGTTTTACGTCCTTCCCCGTCCCATTCTGCCTTTCCGACCTGATTGCCATATTCATCATATAAGGTGAGGTCATAATCACAGCCTTCCGGCATGTCCATGTATATTTGAACCCCAAAATAATTCTGTATGGTTCGATTAAATGGAATGGAAAAGTTGTAGAAATCCACATCCTTTTTATCACTGAGATTTCCTTTCAGACTGCTGGTTTCGTCCTTAATCAGAAAATCCAGATCCAGAAACGTACTTCCCTTCTTCTTGTCCGAAACCTCATAAGTGGTATGCTGTCTGCGATAAGTGTCATTGCTGCCAAGTGTACAGGAATCTTCCTGAAGTGTCATATTTTTCTTCAGTTTTCCTTCAAAAAATGCCACTGTTTCCTTTCCAGACATGAAAAAAATCGGTTTTTGACGAAATGCCGCCCCATATGTAGAATGATTACTGTTTATTTCCATTTCTTATCCTTCCTCCCGAAAAATATCTTACCTGTATTCTTATGCTTTCCTGTCAAAAGATGAGCCTACAGTATAACAGGATTATCCGGTAAAATAATACTGCTTTTCTCATATGCTGCCGCCGCCAACTGGCTATTTAGATATTCGTTTTGTACAGCTTTTCGTCTTGCCTGTGCTCTTTTTACTGCTTCCTTTTCCTGTT
>NZ_QRHS01000070.1:0-1075 GCF_003470905.1 Roseburia sp. AM23-20 | reverse complement strand
GTGGAAGCACGGTAACGTGTGGAGCTGACTGTTACTAATCGATCGAGGGCTTGACCAAAGCGTAGAAAGTGGCAAGTCGGATGAAGAAGCAGTGAAGGAAGCGTGCTTACGGAACTGATTCTTTATATGGCTTGGGATTTGTGGAGCAAATCATCGAAATGAAGCGAAGCGGAATTGAGATGACCACTTTCGAAGAAATCGGAGATCTGTATGAAGTTTTGAAGGTATCAGAAAAGAAATACCTTTAGATTATTCCTCGATAGCTCAGTTGGTAGAGCACGCGGCTGTTAACCGCGCTGTCGTAGGTTCGAGTCCTACTCGGGGAGTTTTTTTAATGAAAGAATAAAGATAAGGCTCCGTGGTCAAGCGGTTAAGACATCGCCCTTTCACGGCGGTAACACGGGTTCGATTCCCGTCGGAGTCATTCAGGAATATAAAGAAATAAAGTATTGACAGATTTGTATTCTTGGTATATATTTAGGCAGTAATATTAATAGCATAAAGTATGTTGTTGATAGAATACGTGCCGATGTGGCTCAATTGGCAGAGCAGCTGATTTGTAATCAGCAGGTTATCGGTTCGAGTCCGATCATCGGCTTTAAACATTTGGACCATTAGCTCAGTTGGTTAGAGCAACCGGCTCATAACCGGTCGGTCCTGGGTTCGAGTCCCCGATGGTCCACTAACTAAATAAGGCCTAATGGCTCAGTTGGTTAGAGCGCCGCCCTGTCACGGCGGAGGTCGCGGGTTCGAGTCCCGCTTGGGTCGTTTTGCAGTGAGGAAAATGTGAGTGTGTATGCCAGTTCTACGAACTGCCATCCCGCGCTAACGCTCGGATAAAATAAAAGATTCTGAGTCTTAGCCATGCAAGCATGTCACAACTCAGAATCTTTTATTTTAGCACTCACTACAAGTAATCGCGTGGGATCTTAGCTCAGCTGGGAGAGCATCTGCCTTACAAGCAGAGGGTCATAGGTTCGAGCCCTATAGGTCCCATTCAATGAGTTTATCTCATTATGCCGGCGTGGCGGAACTGGCAGACGCGCAGGACTTAAAATCCTGTTGTAGAAATACA